>DJVN01000102.1 GCA_002441205.1 Syntrophaceae bacterium UBA6255
GGCGGGTACTGGTGGTTAATATGCATTTTTGCTCTTTTGACAGTGTTTGTTGTCTGGTTTTTTCGTAATCCGGAAAGATATTTTGAAGATACAGATAAAATTATCATATCTCCTGCTGATGGCAAAATCATTAAAATTGAAAATGTCGAAGTCAATGGCAGCATTTCCGGGAAATTTATCAAAATAAGCATCTTTATGAATGTTTTTAACGTTCATGTGAATCGGGCGCCATATGCAGGGAACGTAGAGACGATTAATTATTATGAGGGTAAATTTGTTTCTGCCAATTTGGATAAAGCGTCCCTGGACAATGAACGTAATGAAGTCTTGATCCATACTGAAGATGGACGTCTTATCTGGACCGTGCAAATTGCCGGTCTTATTGCGCGCCGAATCGTATGCTGGGTCAGTCCGGGAATGTCTATTCAAAAAGGTGATCGATTCGGATTAATTTGTTTTGGTTCACGAGTGGATGTTTATTTACCGGAAGATTCTAGAATTTCAGTGAATCTGAAAGACAAAGTTAAAGGGGGTCAGACGCCCTTGGGATTCTTGTCATGAACGCGGAAAATTCTCCTCAGAAAATTCGAATAAAAAAAGGAATCTATCTTCTGCCGAATTTGTTTACTTCTGCCAGCTTGTTTTGCGGATTTTATTCCATTATTGCTTCATTCAAAGAACATTTTGTTCCAGCGGCCATTGCCGTCCTTGTGGCTGTCGTGTTTGACGGATTGGATGGCCGTATTGCCCGTCTTACCAATACAACCAGTAAATTCGGCGCCGAATATGATTCCCTTGCTGATATAATATCTTTCGGTATTGCGCCGGCTCTTTTGGCCTATAGTTGGTCTTTATCGATTTATGGGAAATGGGGATGGATAGTAGCTTTTTTATTTGTTCTTTGTGGCGCTTTGAGATTAGCGCGGTATAATATACAGATTGGTATCGTTGAAAGCAGTGTTTTTAATGGACTGCCCATTCCAGCGGCGGCTTCCGTCGTGGCAATTACGGTAATATTTTTCAGCAGCGATTATGTTGGCGTAGAGGGGCGGTTCAACAATATCTTTATAATGGTATTTGTCATTATTGTATCATTGCTGATGGTTAGTGGGGTCAAGTACTACAGCTTCAAAGACATGAAACTCCTGAGCCGCAAGCCTTTTACCATTTTTTTCTGGTTGACGGTTTTAATGATTATCATTGTGGTGGAACCGGAAATAACGTTTTTCGTGATTATTTTAGGATATGCCATATCAGGGCCGGTCTGGTGGTTAATAAAATTTGACCGTCAACGATATCTGGCGGCAAAAGGGAGAAAATAATATTCATCACGGAAAAAAATGAAGACAGAGCATTTTATAAAAAGTCATTTTGAAATATATGAGAATTATTGGAGGTAAAGCCAAAGGAAGAACTTTGTGTTTTCCCTCCGGATCGAGGGAAAGACCGACTTCCGATTTTTTAAGAGAAGCGCTGTTTAATTTGCTGGGTTCATTGGAGGATAAAGTTTTTTTAGACCTTTTTGCAGGGTCGGGCAGTGTTGGTATAGAAGCTGCCAGCCGCGGCGCCCAGCGTGTTTATTTAATAGAAAAAAACAAAAAGCTTGCCGGAATTATTGAGAAAAATATTCAGACCTGCAGCTTCGACAAAAAATGTTTTATAATTACCAAAGACGTAGAAAAGGGATTGAACGATATTGTTAAGGAAAAAATTGAAATGGATGTGATATTTGCGGATCCTCCTTACAATAAAAATTTTATCGGAACAACCATGTCTCTTTTAAATCAATATCAGATTTCAAAAGACGGTGGTTTAATTGTGCTCCAACATTCAATAAAAGAAAATATTGACGAGTTTGTTCATAAAAAAACTCATTTGTTTGATCAGAGAAAGTATGGTGAAAATATTTTAACTTTTTTGCAATGGAGAAAAAATGATGCAGGATAATTTTACAAAGAGAATTGCAATTTACCCGGGTTCATTTGATCCCATTACGAATGGTCACGTGGATATTATAAAAAGATCGGCAAGAATGTTTGATGAAATCATTGTTCTGATAGCGTTCAATCCCAATAAATCATACCTTTTTTCCGTAGAAGAAAGAATGGAAATGACCCGGGAAATATTTAAAGAAACAAAAGAAATCAGAGTGGACTGCTATTCCGGACTTTTGGTGGACTACTTGAAAATGAGCGGGGCGAATATCATATTACGGGGGATGCGCGCTCTTTCTGATTTTGAATATGAATTTCAGATGGCCCTGATGAATCGTCGTCAGACAAAAAATATCGAAACCGTTTTTCTGATGAGCGGCTTTAAATGGTTTTATACAAGTTCGAAATTGATCAAAGAAGTTGCCAGTCTGGGAGGATCCGTAAAGGGTCTGGTGCCGGATAATGTTTATCAAAAATTAATGGAAAAATTTAATATGAATAGCGCTAGAGGATAGCTTGTGTCATTGTAATCAAATATTGCCCGGATAGGGGTGTCGGGTCTGTTGTGTAAGCATGTCAGTTCAAGAATAAAGAAAATATCGGGATCAGCTCGATGAATTGATTGAATATTCGATAAAATCAAAGTGGCGGCTGATCCCGCACCGGTATTCAACAAATATAGTCACATATATTTATCTTGTGCCACTTCGCAGAACAATGTTTGAGAAAGCATAACGCAAATTAAAAATACTTTTTTCTGAATTAGAGTAACAGGAGAAAAAAATAAATGGGCGGCATTTTTGGAGTTGTATCATCGGATAATTGCGCTAAGACACTTTTCTATGGAACGGATTATCATTCTCATTTAGGGACGGAAAACGGCGGCATGGCTGTTTTGGGAGCCAAGGGCTTTTATAAAACTGTCCACAGCATATCTCAGGCACAATTCAAATCACGATTTGTGGATGACTATAAAAAACTGGAAGGGCATTTCGGCATCGGAGCCGTTGATGATGATGCTCCCCAGCCTTTGATATTTCGCTCAAAATTCGGTGTCTATGCCGTTGCGGCATCCGGTCTGATAAGAAATAAAACTGAACTGGTCAATGAACTTCTTAACGAAGGCGCATCGTTTGGAGAGATGGCTGATGGCGGTGTTAATAATGCTGAAATCGTCGCCTGTCTGATTAATCGGGGAGATAACATTGTAGAAGGCATTGCTTCCATGCGCGGTGCGATTGAGGGATCCATTTGCGCTCTGGTGTTGACTTCTGAAGGTATCTACGCAGCACGGGATAAATTCGGACGGTTTCCTTTGGCGATCGGCAAAACCAAAATTCAAAACGGCAAGTCATATGTCGTAGCTACGGAAGCGAGCTCATTTGAAAATCTGGGGTATGAACTCGTGCAATTTTTAGGTCCGGGAGAAATCGTATTGCTGACTCCTGACGGGATAAAAACGATGAAACCCGCCGGAGAAGAAAAGAAAATATGTTCTTTCTTGTGGATATATACCGGCTATCCTTCCTCTTCTTATGAAGGTATCAGCGTCGAAGGCGCGCGTGAAAGATGCGGCAGATATTTAGCCAAACGGGATGATATAAAAGCAGACTTTGTTTCCGGTATTCCTGATTCAGGAGTCGGTCATGCTATCGGTTACTCAATGGAATCGGGAATTCCCTACCGGAGGGCTCTGGTAAAATACACCCCCGGTTATGGACGCAGTTATACGCCGCCGACGCAGGAGATAAGGGATCTCGTCGCGACCATGAAGCTCTGCGCCGTGCGTGAAGTTATTCAGGGCAACAGAATCATTATTTGCGATGATTCCATTGTTCGGGGCACACAACTGAAGAATTTAACCATCAAAAAATTGTGGGACAACGGCGCCAGGGAAATTCATGTGCGTCCCGCTTGTCCGCCTCTGATGTTTCCTTGTATTTACGCATCATCTACAAGATCGACGGCGGAACTGGCTGGTCGAAAAGCGATTCGGGCACTGGAAGGGAGGGACATTGAAAATCCATCAGACTATTTGAATACTGATTCCGGGAAATATGCTGACATGGTGGAGTGGATTCGTCGAGACCTGAACGTCACAACATTAAAATACATGACCATTGAGGATATGATCGCGGCCATAAGTCTTCCGGCTGATCAATTATGTCTGCATTGCTGGCAGGGTAAATAAAATATTTCTATTGATTGACGTGTCAGAAACTGATTTTTACGTGAAGATATCATCAAACGTTAGATGGTCCGTATCATACTCTTTTGAAAGATGTTAACGGTGAAACATTTATCCTTAATCGGGAGAAGAAAAACAAGAAAAATAAATCTCGGTAGTGTGCCAATCGGAGGAGACGCTCCGGTTGTAGTCCAGTCGATGACCAATACCAATACGCGTGATGTTAAATCGACGGTTGCTCAAATTAAAAAATTGGAAAACGCCGGGTGTGAAATCATCCGTATTGCCTTGCCCGATAAAGAAGCCGTAGCCGCTGTGTCGCTTATAAAAAAGAAAATCAACATTCCATTGATTGCCGACATTCATTTTAATTATCGTTTCGCTATCGATGCCATAAAAAATGGAGTAGATGGCATACGAATCAACCCCGGCAATATTGCCAGAGATAAAATTAAAGATATCATCAAGGTGGCTAAAGAACGGGGTACTGTTATTCGTATCGGGATTAATTCAGGATCATTGCAAAAAGATTTATGGTTAAAATACGGAAGCGCCAATTCCGATGCGCTTGTAGAAAGCGCTATGCAAAACATAGAATTATTTGAAGACCAGGGATTTGATTTGATTAAATTATCTTTAAAATCATCGGATGTTCCATCCATGATCGAGGCCTACAGGCAGATTGCGGCCAAAACAAATTACCCTTTGCATCTGGGCGTGACCGAAGCAGGATCATTAGTCAGCGCCGCTATAAAATCATCAATAGGCATAGGCACTCTTCTTTCCGAAGGGATTGGAGATACAATCAGGGTATCAGTTACGGGTGACCCTCTTTCCGAAATGCCGATTGCCTATGGAATTTTACGTGCTTTAAATATCCGGAAAGTCGGCGTGGAAATAATTTCTTGCCCGACGTGTGGTCGTTGTGAAATCAATCTGTTGAGGTTAAGCGACAGAATTGAAAAGGCGCTTGCCGGGAAAAAAGACTATATAAAAGTAGCCTTGATGGGCTGCGTGGTCAACGGACCGGGTGAGGCCGCGGATGCTGATATAGGGATTGCCGGCGGGAAGGGACAGGGCACTCTTTTTAAAAAAGGAAAGGTTTATAAAAAAGTCCGGGAAAAGGATTTTGAGAAAGTTTTACTTGAAGAAATTAGTTTAATGCTTGACGAAAGGAAAAAAGTTTAATGCGATATTCAGAGATGTTTTTGCCGACGGTAAGAGAAGTGCCTTCCGATGCCGAGGTCATAAGTCATCAATTGATGATCAGAGCGGGCATGATCAGGAAATTAACCAGCGGCATCTATTCATATCTTCCATTGGGGTACAGAGTGATTCAAAAACTGGAGGCAATTATTAGAGACGAAATGAATAAAGCCGGCGCGCAAGAGGTCCATCTTTCCATGGTGCAGCCCGCGGAGCTCTGGCAGGAATCAGGACGTTGGGTGCATTATGGCAAGGAACTTTTGAGATTTCGTGACCGGCATGATCATGAATACTGCCTGGGGCCGACGCATGAAGAAGTCATCACCAGTCTGGTCCGAAATGATATCAAAACCTATCGCCAGTTACCCCGCAACCTTTATCAGATTCAGACAAAATTTCGTGATGAGGTCAGACCCCGTTTTGGCGTGATGCGTTGCCGCGAATTCGGAATGAAAGACGCATACAGTTTCGATGTGGATGAAGAAAGCGCTGAAAAAAGTTATGAGAAAATGTTTAAAGCTTATAATAATATTTTCCGCCGATGCGGTTTAAAATTCCGCCCGGTCGAAGCGGATTCCGGAAGTATCGGAGGCAAGTATTCGCACGAATTTATGGTTATGGCGGATTCAGGTGAAGACGCGATTGTTTTTTGTGAAAAATGTCCTTATGCGGCAAACCTGGAAAAGGCCGAAGTCGAATGTCCGGAGAAGCAAATTATATTTGAGGATGACTGGCTTCCTTTGGAGGAAGTCAGCACGCCGGGACACGCGACCATTGAAGAAGTCAGTTCTTTTTTAAAAGTCCATCCCAAAAATATTGTTAAAACGTTGATCTTTAATGCGGACGGGAAGCCCTACGCTGTTCTGATACGCGGAGATTTGGAGGTCAACGAAATCAAGGTAAAAAATTATTTAGGCGCCACGGATTTGGAGCTGGCTTCGGATGAAATGATCAAAGACGTAACGGGTGCGCCACGAGGATTTGCAGGGCCGGTGAATATCAAGATACCTATTCTGATAGATTATTCGGTAATTGATATGGTCAATTTTGTAACGGGAGCCAATAAAAAAGATTATCATTTTAAAAATGTGAATATAGGCAGGGACTTCAAAGTGGAAGCATTCAGGGATTTGCGCTTTGTGAGTCCGGAGGATAAATGTCCGCGCTGCGGCTCAACGATTAATATTGCCCGGGGGATAGAAGTCGGTCACGTTTTCAAACTGGGAACAAAATACAGCGAGGCCATGAAAGCAACGTTTCTTGACAAAGACGGCCGGGAAAAAATCATGATCATGGGATGTTATGGAATAGGAATAGGCAGAACGGCAGCCGCGGCCATTGAACAGAATAACGACGAAAACGGCATCATCTGGCCGATGCCCCTGGCTCCGTATCAGGTCATCATCACGCCCGTGAATGTCAATGATGCGGTGGTCATGGATGAGGCGGAGGATATATATGATTCGATGATTGCCGCAAACATCGAAGTCGTTTTTGATGATCGTGATGAAAGAGCCGGTGTAAAATTTAAAGATGCCGACTTGATAGGAATTCCTTTGCGGGTTACCATCGGACAAAAAAATCTTCAACAGGGCAAGGTGGAATTAAAAATAAGAAAAACAGGAGAAAGTCAATTAATCCCTCTTCAGGATCTATTAGAAAAAGTTAAAATGATTATCAAACAGGAATTAAATCAGGACAGGCCATAGACCAAAATCATGCGACCCGGAGAATGAATGTTACGAATCAGCGATATTATAGATAAAGCTCAAGCCTATCTTCCTCAGGAAGATCTGGAAATGATTCAGAAGGCCTATATCTATTCAGCCGCCGTACATCAGGGACAAGTAAGATTATCCGGTGAACCCTATCTGACCCATCCCATGGAGGTTGCGGGAATACTGACGGATATGAAAATGGATGCCGCTACTATCATCAGCGGCTTATTGCATGATACCATCGAAGATACCCTGACCACAGCAGAACATTTGGAAAGAGAATTTGGCAGAGATGTGGCTTTTTTGGTCAGCGGATTAACCAAGTTGAGTCGTATTTCTTTTGGTTCTCAGGAAGAACGTCAATCGGAAAATTTCCGTAAAATGATTCTGGCCATGTCCGCCGACATTCGTATTCTACTGGTTCGCCTTGCGGATAGAATTCATAATATGCGGACTTTACAATATCATCCCAAGGAGAAAAGGCTTTATATCGCCAGGGAAACGATGGACATCTACGCGCCGCTGGCCAACCGGCTGGGCATTAACGCAATGAGGATGGAATTGGAGGATTTGTCTTTTCAGTATATTGCTCCTGATGCATACAAGGAATTAACGGCAAAAATAGCCAAATCCAATGAAGCCCGCTACCGTTATACTGAAGAAGTCAAAAGCATTATTTTCAAGGAATTGGGGAAACATTCCATTCAATGTAAAGTTGAAGGCAGAGCGAAGCATCTATACAGCATTTATAAAAAAATGCACGAGCAGCACATTAATTTTGATGAAGTATATGATTTAATCGCCTTTCGCATCATACTGGATTCCGACTTGGAAAAGACGTGCTATGAAGTATTGAGCATGATTCACGCTCTTTGGAAGCCCGTTCCCGGAAGATTTAAGGATTACATTGCGATGCCGAAGGCCAATAATTATCAATCCCTCCATACGACGGTTATCGGACCGTACGGAGAAAGAGTGGAAATCCAAATCAGAACAAAGAATATGCATGAATGGGCGGAGAAAGGAATTGCCGCTCACTGGAGATATAAAGAGGGGAAATCCTATAAAGACAATGAAGGCGATCAGATAAAAAAATTAAGAGAAGTTCTGGAAATGCAGCAGGATATTAGAAATCCCAAAGAATTCATGTCCGATCTGAAGTTGGCTTTGTTCCCGGAGGAAGTTTATGTTTTTACACCGCATGGAGATGTGAAATCTTTTCCCAAGGGAGCCACGCCCATTGATTTCGCCTACAGCATTCACACCGATGTCGGCAATCAATGTATAGGCGCAAAAGTAAATCGCAGCATCGTGCCGCTGAGATATAAGCTGCAAAACGGAGATCGCGTTGAAATCATCACACAGGCTGGTCATCATCCCGGCAAGGACTGGCTGAAAAATGTCGTGACAACCAGGGCAATTTCCAAAATAAGAAATTGGATCAACCTTGAGGAGCGAAAAAACAGCATAGCGTTGGGCCGGGAATTGCTGGAAAAGGAATTTAAAAGACATAATTTGAAATTCAGTAATTATATTAAGTCCGATGAAATTAAAAAAGCATTTGCGGGAAGTTCAGTAAATCAGCTTGATGATTTGATGGCGCAGGTGGGTCTGGGAAGAGTTTCACCCAAAAGAATAGTGAATTATTTTATTACCGGCGAGGAACCGGAAGAAAAGGAACCCGCTTTAGAAAAAATAAAAAAGAAAAAAGCGGCTTCGCCATCTATGGGCGTTTCCATTATCGGCGTTGAAGATCCGGATGATATTATGATTAATTTTGCCAAATGCTGCAATCCAATTCCGGGTGACGAAATATCCGGTTATATTTCCCGGGGACGAGGCGTGATCATTCATACAGGCAATTGCCCCTATATTAAAAGAATGGGGCAGGAAAGGATCGTCAATGTTCAATGGAGCTTAAGAGAAGAACATACATACCCGGTTCACATAAAAGTTATTTGTGATGACATTAAGGGGATATTGACGGAAATAAGTTCCATTATTTCATCTTTTGACGTTAACATCAGTTACGCGCAGATAGATACGGACCATATGGTCGCCACATGCACTTTTGTGATAGACATCAGTAATTTGCAGCAACTCAATCAAATTTTGGCTGCAATAAAACAACTGAAATTTGTCAAATCAGTCGAGTGGTTGCATCATTTTTAAATTTTAAAATCACTTTGATTGTTGACAAAAAAAGCGACTCTGCTATAAGCAAGCGCGATTTCATTAAAGGCGAGAAATTTATGTTTAATAAAAGAAAAATTCTATTGTATTTAGGCATTGCCGTGCTGGCATTTATTGTTTCTGGAATGTCCGATATCGTGGCTGCTGAAAAAAAGCGCGTAATGGTTATTGATGCCGGTCACGGCGGAAAAGACAGGGGCGTTCAATTAAACGATAAAATTGCCGAAAAAGATATTACGCTGGCTATCGCTTTATTCATCCAACAGGAACTGGCAAAAGAAAAAAATATTGATGTTGTGTTGACGCGTAATTCAGATAAACAGATTGATCTGGAAGACAGAAGGAAAATGATTGAAAAAATAAAACCGGATTTTCTGATCAGTCTTCATGTTAATGCAGGATTTGGGAAGAATGCTTCGGGATTTGAAATATATTATCCGGCGCTTCCCGATATGATCAGTGGCGAAAAAAATGATGCCAAAAATGAAAAATCAAAATTGCAAAATAAATTGCAGAACGATTCTTTAAAAATGGCAAAAATTCTTCAGGACGCTTTAAACGCATTATTCCCGAGAAAAGGCAGAGGATTACGCAAGGCCGATTTGCCGTTAACAGAAGGATTGAACGTTTCCGCCTTGTCTTTGGAAATGAGTTTTGCCACGAATGCTGAAGAACAAAAGAAATTGCTTTCTGCAAAAACGCAGGAAGATATTGCCAAAGCCCTGGCCAAAGGTATAAAACATTTTTTCAGGTGATTTGCTGATGGAAAGAAAATCGGGTCGAAAATTCGACGAACTGCGGCCGATTAAAATTACGAATAATTATTTAAAAAAAGTGGCCGGTTCCGTTTTGGTGGAATTTGGCAATACCAGAATAATATGTACGGCTTCTCTGGACGATAAGCCGGCGCCTTTTTTGAGAAATACGGGAAAGGGATGGTTGACAGCCGAATATTCAATGCTTCCCATGTCCACGGAGACACGAACGGTAAGGGAATCGGCCCGGGGGAAATTGGGCGGCCGGACGCACGAAATTCAAAGAATGATCGGACGTTCTCTACGCGCTGTGACCGATTTGACTGCTTTTGGCGAGAAGACCATTTATCTGGATTGCGATGTCATTGAGGCGGATGGCGGAACCAGAACGGCTTCGGTAACCGGCGCGTTTGTCGCCCTGGTCGATTTGTTTAAAAAAATGAAAGAGGACGGGGTGATCAATGAAATTCCTGTCCGTGATTATTTGTCGGCTGTAAGCGTCGGCATTATTGACAATCAAATTATGCTTGATTTGGAATATGAAGAAGACTCACGCGCGGAAGTCGATATGAATTTTGTCATGACGGGTTCCGGATTGTTCATCGAAGTGCAGGGAACTGCGGAACGCATGCCTTTCAGCAAGAGCGAGATGGCGCAGATGACGGCGCTGGCCGAGCGCGGAATACAGCAGATTATTGCAAAGCAGAAGGAAACTGTTGGTGATCTCAGGGGATGAAAATTGTTTTTGCTTCCGGCAATGAGGGAAAAGTTAAAGAAATTAAAGAAATGCTTGCCGATATGCGTATTGAATTAGTTTCTTTAAAAGATTATCGTGGAGCGCCGGAGATTGTCGAGGATGGAAAAACTTTTCTGGAAAATGCCCTGAAGAAGGCACAAATCATTTCCGAATTTACAGGTGAAACCGTTTTGGCGGATGATTCCGGTTTGCAGGTGGATGAATTAGGAGGCGAGCCGGGGATTTATTCGGCGCGTTACGCCGGCGAGAAGGCGACAGACGATGATAATATCAACCTTCTGCTGGCAAGATTAAAAGATATTCCTCCGGAGAAAAGAAAAGCGTCCTTCTGTTGTGCGCTTGTATTATACGGAAAAGACGGCACGTATGATTGTTTCGAATCGAAATGGCCGGGGATGATTATTGACGAGCGCCGGGGAAACAATGGGTTTGGTTATGATCCTGTTTTTTGGGTGCCGCAATTGAATAAGACGGCGGCTGAATTGCCTCCGGAAATAAAAAACAGAGTAAGTCACAGGGGGCAGGCTTTCGCAAAGCTTAAAGACGCCCTGAAAGAAAAATTAAACGTCGGGGCGTAGCGCAGCCTGGTAGCGCGCCTGGTTTGGGACCAGGATGTCGAGTGTTCAAATCACTCCGCCCCGACCAAT
>DJVN01000152.1 GCA_002441205.1 Syntrophaceae bacterium UBA6255
CTCTCCCGGCTGAGCTACCCGCCCCCAGGCCATCAAAAACGCTGTGAGGCTTCTAGCAACATTGATATTTCTTGTCAAGCCTAAAAGCACTAAAAATCTTTTAATTTACCGACGGAGAACTTATGGAAACATCAGAGGCAACCGTTACTCTGATTTCTTCTTCATCCTGAACAAAAGCTATTTTGAGAACATCGTCGATATGCTCTGCAAAAATAATTTTCAACGCTTTTTGTACGTTCTGAGGAACTTCCGCGAGATCTCTTTCATTCTCTTTGGGAATAATAACTGTCTTGATATTGCCCCGATGCGCAGCCAGAACTTTTTCCTTGATTCCGCCAACAGGCAAAATCCTTCCTCTTAACGTAATTTCGCCGGTCATAGCCAGATCAGCGCGAACCTTCTTCTGTAAAAGAACCGAAGCGATAGATGTTGTCATGGCCACACCTGCGGACGGACCGTCCTTGGGAATGGCGCCTTCCGGAACATGCACGTGAATATCGATTTTCTTATAAAAATTCTTTGTCAAACCAAATTGCTCGGCGCGGGCGCGAATGTAACTCAACGCCGCCTGAACAGACTCCTGCATGACATCGCCCAACTTGCCTGTCATGATCATCTTGCCAGTCCCTTCCATAATCGTCGCTTCTATGGAGAGCAGTTCTCCTCCGACTTCCGTCCAGGCCAACCCGACCGTCAAACCGATCTTACTTTTTTCTTCTGTCTCGCCATGATGAAATTTGGGCACGCCCAAATATTTTGATAAAGATTTAGAGGTAATAACAACTTTTTTCTGATTGCCATTATTCACTATTTCTTTAGCCACTTTGCGGCAAATGGAGGCAATTTCCCGGTCCAGATTACGTACTCCTGCTTCCCGTGTGTATTGCCGGATAATTTTCAACAAAGCCCCTTTGGTGAACTCTATATTTTCTTTAACGAGACCATTAGCTTCTATTTGCTTGGCAATGAGATATTGCATAGCGATTTGCATCTTCTCCGGTTCGGTATACCCGGCAATCCTGATGACTTCCATTCTGTCCTGCAATGGAGCGGGAATGGTCTGTAACACGTTCGCCGTTGTGATAAACATGATCTCCGACAAGTCGTAATCCAGATCCAGATAATTGTCGTTGAATGCGACGTTCTGCTCCGGATCAAGAACTTCCAACAATGCGGCCGAAGGATCTCCTCTGAAATCAGAACTGAGCTTATCAACTTCATCCAGACAAAATACCGGATTGTTGGAACCCGCTTTTTTCAATAATTGAATAATTTTCCCGGGCATGGCCCCGATGTATGTCCGGCGATGACCTCGAATTTCGGCTTCATCGTGAACGCCGCCCAGTGAAATGCGGATAAACTTCCGGTTCGTGGCTCTGGCCACTGATTTGGCAATGGATGTCTTTCCTACGCCCGGAGGACCAACCAGACACAAAATTGATCCTTTGTTTTTCTTCACCAGCGATTGCACGGCGAGATATTCTATAATCCGCTCTTTGACTTTTTTTAATCCAAAATGATCTTCGTCCAGAATCGTTTCTGATTCTTTAAGCGTGTACTTATTTTCTGTTTTTTCCGACCAGGGCATATCCAGAACCCAGTCAATATAATTTCTGACCACGGTCGCTTCCGCCGACATCGGCGTCATCATCTGTAACTTTTTGATTTCCTGTTTGACCTTCTTAACCGCCTCTTCCGACATTTTTTTCTGTTTCAGTCGTTTTTCGAGTTCATTGATTTCGTTGCGGAAGTCGTCTTTGTCTCCCATTTCCTTCTGAATGGCGCGCATCTGTTCGTTGAGATAATAATCCTTCTGCGTTTTTTCCATTTGCTTTTTAACACGCCGCTTGATCTTTTCTTCAACTTGCAGAATTTCTATTTCAGAAAGCATCAAGGAATAAATCGCCTCCAGTCTTTCGCTGATATCAAAGATCTCGATGATTTTTTGTTTATCTTCCAGTTTGACATTCAGGTGAGTAATTACAACATCGGCAAGTTTTGAAGCGTCTTCAATCGCCACCACCGTTCCCAGCATCTCCACATGAATTTTTTTGCTAAGCTTTAAATAGAGTTCAAAAGACTCTTTGATGCTGCGCATCAGCGCTTGTTTTCGAACATCATTCGGATCGTCATCGACATCTTNNCTTTGATGCTGCGCATCAGCGCCTGCTTTTTCACATCATTTCCGTCGTCAATATCCTCTGCTTCATTGACTTTAATCAAAAAGAAATCAGTATTAGGCAGATATTCTTTTATAACGCCGCGTGTTTTCCCCTCGACAAGGACCTTGACCGTTCCGTCAGGCAACCGCAGCAGCTGAATGATGACTCCAATCGTGCCGATCTGATAAATATCCTCCTTTTTCGGATCATCATCTTTGGCATTTTTCTGCGCGACCATGAAAATACTTTTCTCGAACTTCATCGCCGATTCCAGTGCGGCAATCGATTTTTCGCGCCCGACAAACAAAGGAACGATCATATGAGGAAACATGACAACATCCCTCAATGGCAGAAGAGGAATGACGGTTGTCTTATCCTGATTATCGTCTAACTTTTCATCCAACATATTTTTCTTTAAACCCTCTAAGCAGATTCCGATTTATTTTCATAAATTAAAATAGGTTTTTCTTTCTTTAAAACCACTTCTTCGCTGATCACACATTCCTTAATGTTATTTTGCGAAGGAATGTCATACATNNCCAGAATCGAGCGCAAACCGCGTGCGCCGGACTTTCTGTCTGTTGATAAATTGGCCACGGCTTTCAACGCGCCATCGGTAAACTTCAGGATCACGTTTTCCAGGGCAAACAATTTCTTATACTGTTTGATAATAGCATCTTTCGGCTCGACGAGAATTCTTATCAAGGCTGACTCATCCAATTCATCCAACGTGCCGATAACCGGTAACCTGCCGATAAATTCCGGTATCAGCCCGAATTTTAATAAATCTTCGGACCTGACTTCGGTCAATAATTCACCAAGGCGCTTTTCTTTTTTACTCTTTATTTCCGCGCCAAAACCCATGGCGTTAACACCCAGTCTCTTGGAAATAATGCTATCCAGATCATTGAAAGCTCCACCGCATATGAATAATATATTTGTCGTGTCCACCTGAATAAATTCCTGCTGGGGATGCTTGCGCCCTCCCTTGGGTGGAATATTAGCCAGGGTTCCTTCCATAATCTTGAGCAGGGCCTGCTGTACGCCTTCACCGGAAACATCCCTGGTGATGGAAGGATTGCCTGATTTCTTCGCGATTTTATCTATCTCGTCAATATAGACGATTCCCTTGGAAGCCCGGGCCACGTCATAATCCGCATTTTGTAATAAACTTAAAATGATGTTTTCGACATCTTCTCCGACATAACCGGCTTCCGTCAACGTTGTCGCATCGGCTATCGTAAAAGGCACATTGAGAAATTTAGCCAGAGTCTTGGCTAGCAATGTCTTGCCCGAACCGGTAGGTCCAATCAACAGAACATTGCTTTTTTGAATTTCTATTCCGTCGGATTCAACTCGGGAAAGTAATCTTTTATAGTGATTGTAAACCGCAACCGATAAAATTTTCTTGGTTTTCTCCTGACCGATGACATACTGATCCAGGAATTTTTTAATTTCTTTCGGATAGGGCAACCCTTTCTGTGGATCTTTCTCTACAAGCTTATCATCTTCTTCCTCGACAATATAACGGCACAACTCAATACATTCATCACAAATATAGGCGGTAGGACCGGCAACCAGCTTGCGGACTTCACTTTGCATTTTTCCGCAAAATGAACAAAAAAGCATTCCATCTTCCATTCTGTTGTTTTTACCTTTCTTGATCACTTAATTCTCCTTATTTTTTTCTGTGGAATCCTGTTTCCGGATTATAATTTCATCAATCAAACCATATTCCTTAGCCTGTTGACTGGTCATAAAGTAATCACGTTCTGTATCATTAGTAATCTTGGCCAGAGGTTTTCCCGTCAAATCAGCCAGTATTTTGTTTAATTCGTCTTTTAATCTTAATATTTCCTTGGCCTGAATGTCAATATCCGTTGCCTGTCCCTGAAAACCTCCCAGCGGTTGATGAATTAAAATCCTCGAATGAGGAAGGGCAAACCTTTTTTGCTTTTCTCCCGCCGCCAAAAGAATCGCGGCCATACTGGCTGACTGCCCCATACAAACCGTCGAAATCGGTGACTTAATATACTGCATGGTATCATAAATAGCCATCCCGGCGCTCACACTACCTCCGGGAGAATTCAAATAGAAAAATATTTCCTTGTCCGGGTTCTCCGCTTCAAGATATAACATCTGGGCGACAATCAAATTGGCCACGTTGTCATCGATAGCCGTCCCCAGAAAAATGATTCGATCTTTTAACAAACGGGAATAAATATCATATGCCCGTTCCCCCCGACCATCCTGTTCAACCACCATGGGAATTAAATTCACTATTTGGCCTCCATATCCATTCCGGTTTTTTCAACAACCTTAATATTTGCATTACTCTCAATAAAGTCAAATACCTTTTTCTGCATTAATTCCATCGTCAGAGAATCTTTTTTCTTGTCGTCATCATACATCTTTTTCAAAGATTCGTAATCACGAGCGCTTTTTACGGCCAAATCCTGAAGATATTGCTCTACATCTTGTTCTTCAGCAATCAATGATTCTTTTTCGGCTATCTTTTTTATGAGCAAGAAAGACTTGACGATTTTTTCGGCGTCATCTTTATATTTATCACGCATTTTCAAGGTAAAATCCATGACACTTTGCTCATCAATCCCCGCGGTAATCATTCTTTGTTGAGTGTCGGCCATCATATAATAAATTTGTCTTTCCACAAGCGCCGAAGGCGCTTCAAAATTGTTTTCCTTGATTAACGCATCCGTAATACTGTTTTGAAGATTAATTTTGGCCATCTGCCCGACCTTTTCCTCCAAAGATTTACGAACGTCATTTTGAAAATCTTCAAAAGAATTGTATTTCTCAAAATTTTTGACAAGATGTTCATCGTTTTCGGGAAGTTTCTTTTCCCGAATGCCATTTACACTCACCTTAAATATGACTTCCTTGCCGGCAAATTTGCTTTCATGGTAATTGTCGGGAAACGTTACCTTCACTTCCCTGGTTTCCCCTTTTTTTGTTCCAATTAATTGATCTTCAAAACCTGGAACGAATTTTCCCGAACCGATTTCCAGAAAATAGTTTTCCGATTTTAATTCATCGTATGCTTCGCCATCAAGGCTGCCAGCAAAATCAATCACCACGAAATCACCTTGAATGACATTTCTGTCTTCCACAACTTCTTCCATCGTGGCAAACATTTGCTTTATTTCATCAATTCTTTTCCTTACATCATCATCCGTTACTTTAATCTCCTCTTTTTCCAATTCCAGCCCCTTGTAACCTTTGGGTTCAAATTCCGGCTCTATTTCAAATGAGGCGGAAAAAGAATAATTGGTATTTTCTTTAATGCCTTCCTGATTTATGTCCGGTTTGGATACTGGCACGATCGATCTTTCTTCCAAAGCCTGCCAATAATATTTATTAACAATGTTGGTTGCCGCTTCTGTTTCCGCCTGGTCTTTAAAGTATGTTTCCAGAATCTTGCGGGGAATTTTACCGGGCCGAAATCCCTTAATTTTAGCTTTCTTACTTACATCATGATAAACTGCGTTCAGCTCATTTTTAACTTCATCCCATGGTATTTCCAAGGATATTTTTTTCTTTATCGGGCTTAAATCCTCAATCTTAACAACAACCTCGCTCACTATGTTATCTCCTTTTATAATTTTTATAAACGCAATAAACCGCAAAATACTGGTGCGAGAGAGGGGAGTTGAACCCCTATTCCGCTGTAGCGGGCTGGATCCTAAGTCCAGTGCGTCTGCCAATTCCGCCACTCTCGCCCTTATTTACCTATATATTCATTAAGCTCAAGATTGTCAACGCAGATTATTTTTAATAACATAAGCAAAATCATGAACTTAAGCTTTTTCAGGTGAATTATGTATTTGATTATTATCTTTTATGCAAGAAAAAATGCTTTTTATGAATAAAGAGTTATAAAAAATATCCATTGATATTCTTCAGTTTTAAAATCATCATTTTTTCTTTATGTCTTGCATGACTTCAGTGTATATCTCCCATCGATAGTGCATACGGGACCTGATAGATCTACATAATTTCCCTTAATATTTTCCATTCGTTGCCGACATTTTTCAATTCCAGTGTTTTCTTTCCTTTATCTTTTAATATCGAAGAAGAATACGTCTGCGTAAAAACGGCTGTGGTTTTATCCCCATCAGTCGATATTTTCAGATCATCAATCAAAATATTTACCTCTTTGCTCTTATTTCGCACATTCGTTTTATATGCGATCCATTCATTAAGCTTCATCTTTCTTGATTCAAAGCCTTCATCATAGCAACTGCGATAGGTTTCCATGTCACCTGATCTCCAGCTGTTTAACCACTTATCTACAGCCATTCTGACTTTTTCTTCAGGAAGAGATTTCATTGCATCTTGCTTTATATCAAGCTGATCCCGTTCTTTATCGTTGTTGCCAAGAGAAGCAACAACTGTCCCCTCTGTCACGGCAGGCTTCTCTCCTTTTAAATTAACGACCTGATGACTGAGAGCAGGATCGCGACAAATTATATTTCTTAATTTGTCGCCGATGGAATCGGATATGATGTCATCCCATGTGCTGATTTCACCCTTCGGTGACGAATAAATCAGGCTGCTTTTTTCGTCGTAAAAAAACTTGGAGGAATCTTTGATTTTTTTATTGAGACAGTCAATTTCCGACGATTTCAAGATATAACTTATCAAGTTAAGATTATCGGGCCTTTTATCTATGCCTTTGAGTCCCGGAAACGGTTTTGTATTTGCCATTGCATTTAAAACCTGTTTCGTCCGTACACTCATAATATTGTCATCTACTTTTTGAATCGAGCTTTTATCATAATATGAATCCCTTGCCGCACTGGATGCAAAGTATACCCATTCTGCCGGCCATCCATGATTTTCAAATAAGGAAAATAGTACTGCAAAAAAAATAAGCTTCAGTATTGTTGATTTAATCATTCCAATCCCTCATAATAAATAACCTGATGACTTAAAATTTTGTATTTTATTCTTCAGCAGATATAGATCATTATCTATAAAATAATATTTATATTTTTTATAATTTTAATAAATAAAATAATAGTAACAGCCTGATATGTCAATCCAATACTGACTATTAAAAAGTACAATGTATTTCTTTGAATGAATAAATATTTCAGAATGGGTGTGCATATAAATTTTATCAATTAATACAAAATCGTGAAAAATAAAAAAAGAGGCTGCCTTAAATATAGCTAACCTCTTTATTTTTAAATGGTCGGGGCGAGTGGATTTGAACCACCGGCCCTCTGAACCCCATTCAGATACGCTACCAGACTGCGCCACGCCCCGAAACATTATAGAGTGACGGGTCATTACCATTACAGGTCAGCCCTGTCAAGGGTTAATACAGACTTGTTTTAACTGAAAACTCTAAATAATTTCTAAAATCAAGGCTATGAACCCCAGGGCAAGCCCACGACCCTCTCAGGTCGTCCAATAAATTTCAGAACACTATGCTTTTGAAACTTGGGACTCACTACGACAAACAAATTTCAATACACGTCGTTTTTGAAATTTGAGTCTTACAATAAAAAAAATGGATTTCACCAATGAATTTTTTCTGATTTTCGGAATAATCTATTGACACTGTAATTTAATATATGATAGTGAATCGCCTCAAAGATTGTGTTTTAAATATACAATTTTTTAATACAATTAATTTTTTATATATCCCTTAATCAAGGAGTCTTCATTGAAGCTAAGAGAAGTTAAAGAAATACTGGAAGCCAATGTTATTGTTGGTGAGGACAAACTGGACATGGAAGTAAAAACAGCATTCGGAGCAGATTTGATGAGCGATGTTATGGCCTTTGCCAAAGCCGGTAGTCTTTTATTAACAGGATTGACCAATCCTCAGGTTGTTAATACAGCAGCCAGTAGAAAGATTGCAGCGATTATTCTGGTCAGAGGCAAAGAACCTTCTTCCGAAGCGATTGATATGGCGAAAGATCTTCAAATTCCGATTTTAACGACAAAGTATATTTTGTTTGAAACAGCCGGCATTCTATACAATAAGGGGATTGTGGGTTGCCTGAAAAAAGTGGAAAGTGATTTTTACAAATAAAAATCATTGGAAATCTTTTTATAACATTACTGTATGACACAGCAAAGTTTCTCATGTTTGTTTGTAAAACGATTTCATTGACAGTAAAGTCACTCATATGGTAGAAGAAAAATAATATTTTTGAATATTTAACTCATATCACCAGATTGACTAAGGAGTGAATATTGAAACTCAGAGAAATAAAAGAAATACTGAATGCTGACGTTATCGTTGGTGAAGATAAGCTGGACATTGAAGTGAAAACCGCGTTCGGGGCTGATTTAATGAGTGATGTTTTGGCTTTTGCCAAAGCCGGCAGTGTGCTTCTGACAGGACTTACCAATACACAGGTCGTGCGAATAGCCAATGTTCTGGATATTGCAGCAATCATTTTAGTGCGTGGTAAAAAACCTCCGGCAGAAGCAATCGCTCTGGCCAAGGATGTTCATATTCCCATTTTAACGACAAAATATATTTTATTTGAAACGGCTGGTCGTCTTTACGCAAAAGGTATAGTCGGCTGCTTGGAAAAAGTTGAAGCCGGCAGTGAACGTATCTGAAAAAAACTTAATCAAATATAGCTTTGAAGTCGAGGGTGGAAATTTTGATACCGCGGGAACCGTGTCCACCCGCATCAAATCCATTCTCAAAGAAAGTGGATTGCCGTCCGATGTTGTTCGCAAATCCGCGATTGTCTCCTACGAAGCGGAAATCAACGTTGTATCTTATGCCAAAAAAGGATTTATCAATCTCAGTGTCACACCCACGGCTGTTGAGATTGAAGTAAACGATGAGGGACCGGGCATACCGGATATTGAGCAGGCCATGGAACAAGGTTATTCTACGGCCGGTCAGCATATAAGAGAAATGGGATTTGGAGCCGGCATGGGATTGTACAATATCAAGTCTTATTCTGATCGTTTTGATATATCATCGGAAGTGGACAAGGGAACTGTTCTGAAAATGATTATTTTACTCCCCCATTCATAAAAGGATTGAAATATGGAACTCGAAACCATTGTAAAAGAACTCCATCTAAAATTAATGTCCGGTACGGACAAGATGAAGAACAATGCTGCTGGAGGCTATACAGGAGATCTCTTAAGTGATGTGATGGCAAATTCCCGTGAGGGAGATATCTGGATAACAAGACAGGTTCATCAAAATATCGTTGCTGTCGCCACGTTAAAAGACCTTGCCGCCATTATTCTGGTTAACTCTTGCGAACCGGCTAAAGACACGCTCGAAAAAGCGGTCAAGGAAAATGTCGTCTTGCTTGTTTCCAGTTTGCCGGCATTCGAATTATCAGGAAGAATTTATAATTTATTAAATTCGTCAAAGTAATTTAATAAATCTTCTCGAAACCCTCCGGCGCACTGCTACATTTGAATATATTTCAGGAAATCTATGCTGAAAGTTTTTAATTGTGACCTGCATATTCACACCTGTCTTTCTCCTTGCGCCGAATTGGATATGTATCCGCAAGCGCTTGTGGATCGCGCCATCAAGGCAGGTTTGGATATCATTGCAATCTGCGATCACAATGCATCTGAAAACGTTCCCTATGTCATCAAGGCGGCTCAAGGTAAAAATTTAAAAATATTTCCGGGCATGGAAATAACAACAAGTGAAGAAGTGCATTTTCTTGCCTTATTTGATTCTCTATCCGATTTAAACAAGCTTCAGGAATTTATTGATCAGCACTTGCCGGGCAAAAATGATGAAGGACGTTTTGGCGTTCAGGCCATTGTTAATGAAAACGGAGAGGTTGAAGGTTTGAGTGAAAAATTGTTAATCGGAGCGACGGATATTTCACTCAATGAGTTGTTGGACTATGTACACAAACTAAACGGTTTATCCATTGCTTCCCATATTGACAGGGAAAGTTTCAGTGTCCTAAGCCAGCTCGGATTTATCCATGAAAGCATTGTTTTTAATGCACTTGAAATAACGCCGTTGACAGGATTTCAGAAGGCCAGAGAGCGATATAAAGATTTGAGTCATTACGCATTTGTCATGTCCTCGGATGCTCATTTTATAAAAGATGTCGGCACGACAATGACAAAAATCATGATGGCGGAACCAACCCTGGCGGAATTAAAAATGGCTTTTCTACGCCAGAATGGACGACACGTTGTGGAGTAACGTATGCTGGAACTTGCCGCACATATTCTGGACATCGCCGAAAATTCCGTTCGGGCGGGTGCTTCGCTTGTAGAAATTACAATTACTGAAGACGAAGAAAAAAATTTGCTTTCCATCGAAATCAACGATGACGGCAGCGGAATGACGCAAGAGGAAATCGAAAAAGTATTTGATCCTTTTTACACGACAAAAAAAGTCAGAAGAGTAGGATTGGGAATTCCTCTGCTGTCTGACGCAGCGCAAAGAGCCGGCGGAAATTTTCATTTGAATTCAATCAAAGGAAAAGGGACTAATCTTAAGGTCACTTTTGAGTTAAACCACATAGACCGACAGCCACTTGGAGATATCGTAGGCACATTAATTATTCTTATTGCCGGTAACTGCGATGTGGATTTTCTGTTCAGACACCGGAACAATCAACGTCACTTCGAAATGGATACCAGAGAAATTCGTAAAGAAATTGATGATATACCTTTTAATCATCCCGAAATATTAAAGTATATCCGGGGTGTTTTAGAAGATGGATTATGTTAAATAAAATATGTTGATTTTATCAAAAAACATTGGCATAATGACCGCCGGTTCTCAATAGGACATAAGGAAATATATAAAAATATCCGTGATTTACCGACAAATCACAAAGTGACATAAAAATACATCAGGGAAGTTATTGAAAATGATCTGAATGAATTCAGTCGTAATCATAACCAACCCGGAAAGACTGAGGAGGAAATTCATGAAGGCTGAGGACACTGAACTTTTAAAAGAATTCGCGCCGACACAGGTTGACAAGCTAAACAAAATTATCAGCAAACATAAAGGCAAGCCGGGAAGTTTAATCCCTGTGCTGGAAGAAGCGCAGGTATGTTTGGAATATCTACCTATCTCCGTACAAAAAAAGATTGCCAAGGAATTAAATTTACCTTTGAGTCGCGTTTATGGTGTTGTTACTTTTTATTCTTTTTTTACCATGACACCGCGAGGAAAACATACGGTTCGTGTTTGCCTTGGAACAGCGTGCTACGTGCGCGGCGGCAAAGCAATCACCGAAACACTACAGAAGGAATTCGGTGTTATGGAAGGCGAAACGACACCGGATAGAATGTTTACGCTGGAATCCGTCCGTTGTCTGGGCGCTTGCGGTCTCGGACCGGTGGTCGTTGTTGATGAAGACGTGCATGGTCGCGTTAAACCAACCAAAGTCAAGGAAATATTAGCACAATATAAATAAAATAATATTAAAGCCGGGAGGAAACGCAAATGGCGAAATTGACGATAGATGATTTGAAAAAAATAAAGGAAAAAGTTCACAAAGAAATGTCTCTGCGTGACGGCGATCGGCGCGTCAAAGTTACGGTGCACATGGGAACTTGCGGTATTGCTTCAGGCGCCAAAGAAGTGATGGATACTCTGCTGCAGGAGATTGAAGCAGCCGGCACCAATGATGTTTTTGTAACCACTTCTGGATGCATGGGATTGTGCAGCCGCGAACCTTTGGTTACCGTTGAAATTATAAATCAGGAACCGATAAAATATGAATATATGAATCCCAACAAAATGCGACAGGTCTTCAAAAGACACATTTTGTCGGGAGAAATTCAGACCCCCTTCGTCTTAGCAAAAGGCTCTGAAGTAATAAAATAATTTTTTCGATAATATATCGATTGAAAGAACGATGATTTCTTAAGGAGGATGTGGTTTAAATGAAATTTTTGCGCGCACATTTGTTAATCTGCGGCGGCACCGGATGTCAGGCCTCTGGAAGTCCCGCAGTAAAAAAAGCTTTACTCCAGGAGCTGGAAAAGAAAAAACTAACCGATGAAATAAAGGTGGTGGAAACCGGATGTAACGGATTTTGCGCCCTGGGACCGATTATGGTTGTTTACCCCGAAGGCGTAATTTACATCAGTTTAAAACCGACTGATATGCCGGAATTGGTCGAAGAACATTTAATCAAAGGAAGAATTGTCCAGAGACTATTATACAGAGAACCGACAACGGATGAAGTGATTCCCACCATGCAGGATATTCCTTTCTTTGCTTATCAGGAACTGCGAGTGTTAAAAAACCGTGGTTTGATTGATCCTGAAAAAATCGAAGAATATATCGCGCGTGACGGCTACGCCGGTATGGCCAAAGCCCTAACTGAAATGAAGCCGGAACAAATCGTTCAGGAAATTCTGGACTCCGGTTTAAGAGGCCGCGGCGGCGCCGGTTTTCCCACAGGATTGAAATGGAAATTTGCATCCCAGTCACAGAGTGATATTAAATATGTATTATGCAACGCTGACGAAGGAGATCCGGGCGCTTTCATGGATAGAAGCGTGCTGGAAGCCGATCCTCACGCCGTTCTGGAAGGCATGGTTATTGCCGCCAAAGCTATCGGATCCAATAAAGGATACATTTATTGCCGCGCCGAATATCCTCTCGCCATTCATCGCTTGAATGTCGCCATTGATCAGGCAAAAAAAGCCGGGTTGCTGGGCAAAGATATTCTGGGCACAGGATTTGACTTTGATCTGGAAATTTATCAGGGCGCGGGAGCGTTTGTCTGCGGTGAAGAAACAGCCCTGATGACATCCATTGAAGGGAAACGAGGCATGCCCCGGCCAAGACCGCCCTTCCCCGCTGTTGCCGGTCTCTGGCAGAAACCAAGTATTTTGAACAACGTAGAAACGCTGGCTAACATAGGCCAAATTATTTTACGAGGCGCAAAGTGGTACGCATCCGTCGGCACGGAAAAAAGCAAAGGCACAAAAGTTTTCGCTCTCACCGGGGATGTCAATAATGTGGGCTTAGTGGAAGTTCCCATGGGCACAAAGCTGGGCACTATCGTTTATGATATCGGTGGCGGTATTCCCAAAGGCAAGAAATTCAAAGCTGCTCAATTGGGCGGCCCCTCCGGCGGTTGTATTCCCATTCAGCATTTGAATGCCCCCGTTGATTATGAAAAAGTCGTCGAGCTCGGTGCTATCATGGGTTCCGGCGGTTTGATCGTCATGAATGAAGACAAATGCGCCGTGGACATGGCCAGATTCTTCATGGATTTCTGCCAGGATGAATCCTGCGGGAAATGCACGCCCTGCCGCGAAGGAACCAAGCGCATGCTGGAAATTTTGACCAATATCACACAGGGCAAAGGCAAGGAAGGCGATATCGAACTTCTGGAAGAAATGGCCAGCGTCATCAAGAATGCGGCGTTATGCGGTCTCGGGCAAACCGCTCCCAATCCCGTATTAAGCACCATTCGTTATTTCCGCGATGAATACGAAGATCATATAAAAAATCATCACTGCAGCGCAGCCGTATGCTCGGCGATGTTCAAATCTCCATGTCAGCATACCTGTCCTATTGAAATGGACATCCCTTCCTACATCGCCTTAATCAGGGCGGGAAGATTTGAAGACGCTTATAAAATTCTTCTGCAGACCAATCCCTTCCCCTCCGTTTGCGGAAGAGTCTGTGATCACAAGTGTCAATCGAAATGCCGTCGCGGCAATATGGATGAACCAATAGCAATCAAGTTCTTAAAGAGATTCATTACAGACAACGCGCCACGACCAAAGATAGAACCTGTTGCAGTAAGCAGAAAAGAAAAAATCGCCGTGATTGGCGCAGGACCCGCCGGTTTAACCGCCGCACGCGATCTTGCACAACGCGGCTATAAGGTCACGGTATTTGAAGAGCTTCCCAAACCGGGCGGCATGCTTTACTGGGGCATTCCCTCTTATCGTCTCCCCCGCAATATTCTGGACGGCGAAATTGAAGATATTCGCGCTTTGGGTGTGGACATCAAACTGAACACCCGTGTCGGCAAAGACATTACCTTTACCAAACTGGAAAAAGAATTTGATTATGTTTACCTGGCCACAGGCGCTCACAAGAGTCAGAAAATGGGCGTACCCGGTGAAGAGATGAAAAACGTTTTCGGAGGTGTGGAGTTCCTGAGAGATTTCAATGCCAATGAAGAAAAATGGCTGTCCGGTAAAACCACACTGGGCAAGAAAGTGGTGGTTATCGGCGGTGGAAATTCCGCCATTGATGCGGCCCGTGTTGCGCTCCGCCTCGGCTCCGAAGTAACGATTCTGTACCGCCGTCTGAAGCAGGATATGCCCGCGGCTGAAGAAGAAATCAAGGCCGCCGAGGAAGAAGGAATCAAGATTGATTTACTCGTTGCACCATTGAAAATCGACGGAACAAAAGGAAAAGTTTCTTCCATCACCTGTCAGCGGATGAAGTTGGGCGATTTTGACAAGAGCGGTCGCAAGAGACCTGTGCCGGTTGAAGGGTCCGAATTTACATTAAAGGTTGACGCGGTCATCGCGGCCATCGGTCAGGCCCCCGATATGAGCTTCATCGACGCAAAACGAGGCGTGGAAATCAATAAATGGGATTGCTTCAATGTCGGCAAGGTTTATAAATCCGGCACGGCCAATCCCCGTTATTTTGCCGGCGGCGACGCGGTCACCGGGCCGGATACCGTCATCGGAGCGATTGCGGCAGGACATCAGGCGGCCGATGATATCGACACCGCCATCCGCAAGCTCAACAATGAGCCGGTTTACGAAAAACCGGCCAGAGAAAAGATTGATGTACCGCTGATTATCGATGAAGAAACGGCTGAAGCACCTCAGATGGCTATGCCTGAACTGCACCACGACTCCCGTAAGACGAATTTTACGGAAGTGGAGCTGGGTTTCAAACCGGAAGATGCTGTTAAGGAAGCCTCTCGCTGTCTGCGTTGTGACGCCTCCGTTTAATCAAGCAAACGGAAAATATCAAGTCGGCAGATTTGTTCATGTGATCTATTAAATTGGAAACAATTTAATATAAGCGGGAAAAATAATAAAAATTTATGTCAGGAGAGGGAAAATTTATGTCAAATGAAAATCT
>DJVN01000111.1 GCA_002441205.1 Syntrophaceae bacterium UBA6255
GTTGTTCCTTTTGCTGTTTCTGCCTTATATCCGACGCCCTCATCACTTCAGATACAGCATCTGATTGGCGCATTGATAGCCGTTTTGATTTTAGCAGGCGCTATGGTTGTATGGCGCAAATTCAAGTTTATCACATTCGGCTTAATGTTTTTCGGTTTTAATATAATGTTTTTGCTCATGCCTTTTCAGGGCAACGAAACAGCTTTTCTTAATGATCGCTATGTTTATTTTGCTTATATAGGTTTATTCTTTATCATTGCCATGGGAATGCAGCAATTATCAGAGAGATTTTCATGGTGCCGTAAACCAATGGTATGTTTTGCTGTTGCTCTGCTGATTATATATGGCATGATGACAATAAAATATATTCCCGTATGGGCAAACAGCTATACTCTTTGGACATACGTTATTGAGAAATATCCCGGTAAAATGGCGATCGCACATTTAAACAGAGGAAACTACTGGTACAGCAAAAATCAAAAGGACAAGGCCCTGGAAGATTTCAGTGTGGCCATCGAAATTAATCCTGAGTTTTCCAGCGCCTATGCCAATAGAAGTCTTGTCTATCTTGAAAAAGGCGCAACGGAAAAAGCGCTTAAGGATTATAACCGTTATCTGAAATTGTTACATCCCTTTGATACAAAAGGGAATATGTTAAATTTATCATTGTCGGATGCTTTCAGTCACAGGGGTTCAATTTACAGCAGAATGGGTCAGCACGAAAAGGCGCTTGCTGATTTTCAAAAAGCCATCGAACTGGACCCTTTCAACTCGGATATTTATTTTAAAAGGGCTCTTACTTATATGCAGTTGCATGAATATGACAAGGCCATTGAGGATTTCAACCTCTGTCATCAAGCCGATCCGGCCAATGCCGATGTAATCAATAACAGAGGAGTATGTTATCTTCGTTCCGGTCATTTCCAATCCGCGCTGGATGATTTTAACAAGGCTATTTTAATAAACAGCGCCAATCCTTCATATTATGTAAACAGAGCCACCGTGTATTATAAATTAGGACGTCTGGTTGAAGCGAGACAGGATGCCCAAACCGCTAAAAAGTTAGGGGCTGCCCTTGATCCCGTTTTCGGAAAATAACTGAAACCGTATTGAAGATAAATTTGACCCTCTTTCAACATTCCAACGTTTATGTGCAGTCTGTACCGCATTGACACCCGATGCACATCTTTCTGCCATGAAAAATAAGTTTTTATCAACGGTGAATGTATGAAAATTGTTCTGGTTCATTGGAAAGGAAATTATACTCCTGTGCCCGCTTTATTTTTGCTGCTATAAGAAGTTGACGGTCGTATAGAGATATGAGAAAAGGTTGATCTATGAAAATAGGAATTCTTGGCGGAGGACTTAGCGGTATTTCAACCGCTTATTTTCTGCAAAATAATAAGGGAATCAAAAGCATAGAGATACTGGAGAAGGAGCGCGAACCGGGCGGCTTATGCCGTTCTTTTAATATAAACGGGCTGTATTATGACATCGGTCCACATATAATTTTTTCGACAGACAAAGAGATATTGGATTTCATGATCAATATTCTTGGTGAGAATAAAAACAAACTTAAAAGATCGAATAAAATATTTTACAAAAATAAATTTATAAAATATCCTTTTGAGAACGAACTTTCAGCGCTGTCTGAAGTCGATAGAGAATACTGCCTGAATACTTTTCTAAATAATCCTTACGAAAATCATGAAGCAAAGAATCTTCTTGCGTATTTTCTGAAAACGTTTGGGGAAGGAATCACCGATATTTACTTAAAGCCTTATAATGACAAGATATGGAAATTCGATCTTTCACTTATGGACACTCAAATGATTGACAGAATTCCCAAACCACCGAAGGAGGATATTGTAAAAAGCGCTAACGGAATACCTACAGAGGGTTATCTGCATCAATTATATTTTTATTATCCCCGGGAAGGCGGCATTAATTCGTTCATAAAATCCTTTGTCGGTAAATTAAATGAAAATGTTCGTGTGATAACGGATAGCGCCGTTATTGAATTGCAGAGAATGAATAATAAATGCAAGATAAAAACGGATAAAGGTGTATCGACAGAATATGATTTAATTGTATCAACGATACCCATTCAATCATTGACAGGAATTTATCGGTCAAATTTACCGGAAGATGTTAGAAAATCAGTTCATGATTTAAAATACAATTCCATCATTGTCGCAATCATAAATGTCAAAAAGGATAATCTGGATGGAAATTTTGCTGTAATGGTTCCGGATAAAGATATAATTTTTCACAGGGTATCGAAACTCGATTTTCTCGGGAGTTGCTACTGCAGAAAAGATGATTCCAGCACTTTGATGGCGGAGGTAACGTTTTCAAAAAACAGCTTCATTGATCAAATGAGCGTAATCGACGTGGAAGCAAAAATAATCGAAGGATTGGAAAATAGTCAGTTTATCGATAGTCGTGAGCATGTTAATTACATAGAAACAAGAAGATTTGAATATGCCTATGTTATTTGCGACTTAAATCACAAAAAAAATGTTGAACGGATCGGGAATTATTTTTCGGATCAGAAAATCCTGCTTTGCGGCAGATTCGGAGAATTCAAGTATTTAAATATGGATGCGGTTATAAGACATGCGAAAACCCTGAGTGAAATAATAGTGAAAAATATTTAGGGTATTTCCTTAGTATTTATAAAAAATTCACGTCATTTGACGCATGATTTATTATAATCGTGAAGGGAATGTGATGATGAAAACATTAATCACCGGCGGCGCCGGCTTCATTGGTAGTCATTTGGCCGATTTCTTGGTGTTAAAAGATTATAGTGTGGTTGCGGTTGATAATTTTTCACTGGGAACAACAGATAATATTAATCATTTAACTCATCACAAAAAGTTTAAATTTATCAAAGAGGATTTACTTCATCTTGACAAATTAAAAGATATTTTTCAAAAAAATAAATTTGATATCGTTTTCCATTTGGCGGCCAATTCTGATATAGCCGAAAGCGCCGGTAATCCGGGAACTGATTTGGAAAACACCTTCATGACAACATGGAACACATTGGAGTGCTGCCGGTTGTTTCATGTCAAAAAGTTTGTGTTTGCATCGACATCGGCTGTTTATGGGGAAGCGACGCGAACCTTATCAGAGAAAGCCGGGCCAGTCTCGCCGGTGTCTTATTATGGCGCGGGCAAGCTTGCTTCGGAAGGTTTTATCTGCGCTTATTCTTACATGAACAATATCCAGTCATGGATTGTCAGGTTTCCTAATGTAGTGGGAGATAGGATGACACACGGCGTTGTTCATGATTTTATTAAAAAATTGAAGCGCAATCCAAAACGACTGGTGGTATTAGGTGATGGCAACCAGAAAAAGCCTTACATCTATGTCAAAGATTTGGTGGAAGCCATGTTCTTCATATATCAAACCTCCAAAGAAAAGCTAAACTATTATAATGTCGGCGTAAAAGATGAAACGTCCGTCACTGCAATAGCAAAGATAGTTTGCGACGAAATGCGATTAAAAAATGTGGAATTAAAATATACCGGTGGAAGCACAGGCTGGAGGGGTGATGTTCCGCATTATAGATACGATTTGAAAAAACTTAATTCTCTGGGATGGAGAGCGAAGTATTCATCAGCAAAGGCCGTTAGATTAGCCGTCAGGAGTATTCTGGCCCAATGATAGCATTCATTCTTGCAGGCGGAAAAGGAACCAGACTTAAGAAAATTACTCCGGATAACACGCCTAAGCCAATGGTCAACATTGCGGAGAAACCCATTCTGCAATATCAACTGGAGTTTCTCGCAAGAAATAATATTCATGACGTTATCATAAGCGTTGGTTATGGCGCGGAAGCAATCAGAAAATATTTCGGGGAAGGTAAAAAATTCGGTTTAACGATAACGTACTCAGAGGAACCCCAACCGCTGAGCACGGCCGGTGCTTTCAAGTATGCTGAACCGTTATTTGGTAGTGCTAAAGACATCCTGGTTCTATATGGGGACGTCATATTCGACATTAATCTGAAAAGGATGATAAATTTCCATAATTCTCATAGCGGTTTGGGCACTTTACTGGTTCATCCCAATGACCATCCTTATGACAGCGATTTGCTGGAAGTGGATAGTGTCAACAAAATACTTAAATTTATTCCCAAACCGCATCCGGCCGGTCAAATGCATCATAATTTAGTCAATGCCGGCATATATGTTCTTAAGCCGGAGATGGCCCGTTTTATAAAAAGCGGGCAAAAACTGGATTTCGGCCAGGATGTTTTCCCCGCGTTAGTCGGCAATGGTCAAGAGTTTCATGCTTACAGATCATCGGAGTATGTAAAGGATATCGGCTCCCCGGAAAGACATGCAGAGGTCGAAAGAGATATATTCAGCGGCAAGGTTTATCGCCGAAACCTGATCAATAAGCAAAAAGCAATATTCCTGGATAGAGACGGTGTTATTAATGAAGAAGTAAATTACCTCTACAGGCCTGAACAGTTAAAACTGATAGACGGTTCAGCAGAGGCAGTGACAGAAATAAATAAGTCAGACTATCTGGTAATCGTGATAACCAATCAATCTGTAGTGGCCAGAGGACTTTGTTCGGAAAAAGATGTTGCCGAAATACATAAAAAATTGGATATGCTTTTGGGTGAAAAGCACGCTTTTCTGGAGGGGATCTATTATTGCCCTCATCATCCCGACAGGGGATTTGAAGGAGAGAACAGAGAATACAAAATAGAATGCGAGTGCAGGAAACCGAAAACGGGAATGCTGAGGCAAGCCCAGCAGGATTTCAATATTGATAAAGAAAAATCTTTTATGATTGGTGATGCCACCGCCGATATTATGACGGGTGTTAATTTTGGCCTCAAAACGATACTGGTCAGAACAGGCCATGCCGGAAATGACAAGAAATTTGATTGTCTGCCCGATTTTATTTTTGAAAATCTAAAAGAGGCAGTGGATTTCATTATGGATAAATACGACACGTTGAAGCCAAATTATTGTTCAGGGCAAAAAATGCGCTGAATATCTATTAGCGGTAAAGAAGAGGCGTGAATGATAGGAACAAGAACTCCATTCAGAATCAGTTTTGCCGGCGGGGGAAGTGACTTAAAAGAATTTTATTCAAGACAACCCGGTTGTGTATTGAGTACGGCCATTAATAAATACATGTTTATATTCGTTCATCCGTTTTTTGATGAACGAATTCAGATAAAATATTCCCGGACCGAATTAGTCAACGATGCGGGTGAAATTAAACATCCTATCGTACGGGAAGTGTTTAAGAAATTTGGAATCAAAGGAATAGATATCAATTCCATCGCTGATATTCCGGCGGGAACAGGGCTTGGTTCATCAAGTTCCTTCACCGTCGGCTTGCTGCATGCTTTGTATGTTTATTCCGGCCAATATCCTGCAAAAGAAAAACTTGCCCGGGAAGCTTGCGAAGTCGAAATTGATATTCTGGGCGAACCCATCGGCAAGCAGGATCAATACTCTGTCGCGTATGGAGGGCTTAATTTTATCACTTTCAATCCGGACGATACGGTCAGTGTAGAGCCGGTTGTTATGTCCTCTGCCAAATATCAGGAATTTGAAAGTAATCTCCTGTTCTTTTATTTAGGCAGACTAAGATCGGCTCGTGAAATACTTGCTGATCAAAAAAACAATACAATATCCGATAAAAAAGCCTTCAGCAATATTGAAAGAATGACCGATCTGGCAAAAAATCTGAGAAAAAGTCTTTGCAATGGCAACTTGCAGGATGCGGGCATGATACTCGATGAAGGCTGGAGTTTGAAAAAAGTTCTTTCATCTAAAATTTCTGATGATAAAATAGATTTTTATTATGATATAGCCAGAAAAAACGGCGCGAGTGGCGGTAAACTGCTGGGCGCTGGTGGCGGCGGTTTTTTAATGTTCTATTGTGAACCGATGCAGCAGGAAAAGTTAAGGCGATCACTGAAAGACCTGAAGGAATATAAATTTAAATTTGACGGTTTGGGGACCAAGGTTGTCTATGACATGGATAGTGAGGTGAGTTGATATGATCGATTGCACATCGCATATAAAAAAATACTTAAAGCTTCTGGAAAATAAACTTAGCGTATTAGATATACAGCAGATAAACCAAATCGTTAATATACTGAAGACTGCTTATGACAACGAAAATACCATATTCGCGATGGGCAACGGTGGCAGCGGTACAACGGCGTCTCATCTCGTTTGCGATTTCAATAGAGGAGCATCGACTGGTTCGGTTAAGAAGTTCAAAGTAATCAGTTTAAATGATAATGTTCCTTCCATTTCGGCAATAGCCAACGATATCAGTTATGACGCGATTTTTGAGGAGCAGTTGAAAAATTTTCTGCGTCCGGGGGACGTGGTGCTCGGTATTTCCGTCAGCGGCAATTCAAAAAATATCATCCGGGCAATTGAATATGCCAATAAGCATGGAGCAACGACCATAGGACTTTGCGGTTTTGACGGCGGTAAGTTGAAGAAAACGGCGCAATATCTCATCCATGTAAAGGTTGACGACATGAAAGTTGCGGAAGATATTCATTCCATTATAAGCCATATTTTGATGAAAATGCTGGGCGCGGCACTCATAAAAGAAAAGTATAAAAAAAGAAAGTGAATGTTCTCTAAAGCAGATTTCATAAATAAGTTATCAGCAGCAAAAATATTATAATGAACAGTAAGTCTTCAGTAACAAAATACAACAAACTCGAATTGGGTTGCGGGCAAAGGCCGACGCCGGGATATCTGCATCAGGATATCACCAGTCAATCGGGTGTAAAACTGGATTTTAACTGTCAGATATGGGAGATACCGCTAGAAGAAAATTCGCTGTCCGAGGTAATCGCCCTGGCATTGATGGAGCATCTCTGTTTTGCCGATTTTACAAAAGCGCTGATACATATTCAAAAACTGCTTGTCTCTCGGGGAGAATTTCTTTTTGATCTTCCGGATATCAAAAAATGGAGCGAATATTTGTATAATATTACACACGAAATGCCGGAAAAAAGTCCGTTTTCCAAAAAACATGTCTATGCGACTTTCTGGGGTTGGCAAAGGTGGCCCGGAGATGAACATAAATGCGCCTGGTTGAAAGAAGATTTGTTCCAACATATGAAAGAAACGGGATTCAGCGAAATTCTTGAAGTGGACGCTCAACTCTTTATAGCCCGCGGCATTTTCAGGGATCGCTTCGAAAATCCGGATAACGCCCACCTTTATATAAAAGCAATCAAGTAAAATTATTTTGGTGTCAGAACATGAAGGTGAAAAAATGACCAATCTTCCCAGTAATGATCCGGTCTCCGTAATCATAACCGTTTACAATGAAGCCGACACTCTTGAAAATGAAATCCTGAATATCCACAATAAGATTTTATCTAAATTGCCCGGATCCGAACTGATCATAGCCGAGGACGGCAGCACCGACGGCACACAAGAAATTATTTCAAAATATGTTCGTGATTGGGGGGTCATTCATTCGACGGCCGCCCAAAGAAAAGGTTACGCGAAAGCGTTAAATGATGCGATGAAAATCGCGAAAAATCCGTACATTTTTTTCAGCGATACCGGGTCTAAGTTTGACTTTGATGATTTCTGGAAGTTATACGGTATCCGTGATAAATATTCACTGATAATCGGTGTAAGATCAAAAAGGTCAGACAAGTTATACCGCCGTTTCCTGACGCTGGCCTATAATTTTGTTCTGAAAAAATATTTTAATATTTATCTGGAAGATTCCGACAGTGGTTTTAGAATTTATAAAAATGCACTTATCAATAAGATTTGCAATGAAGAGTGGGTAAACACATCTTTAATCGGATCTGAGTTGACCTTGAGAACAATATTCAGTGGCGGCAATGTCGGCTATGCCGCTGTCACTTATAAACAGCGTGCTGGTGTGTCCAGAGGTTTACCCCCTCAGAAAATATTTGAGGTTATAATAGATGTATTAAAAAACTTTCCCGAATTGAAAAGGGTTCTTTCATCTGTTACTTATCCCAAACTAATTCGTTAGATTTAAACCGGACAGTTTTTATTTGATTAAAATATTAAAAATTTATAGATTATTACAAGAATAATCATTTTTATATCTAAGCGGGCGCGCGACGGAGTTTTCCATAATTTTTTCCCAAAGCATTCATCATCAATTGTGCTTCCGATACGTGGCGCAGCTCAACGGGATGACAATGCAGTTTTAGGGGTGGAAAAGGCAGTCTTCGGCCGGCAATACATGGAGAAAATGGAAAAATTAAACAGCGAATACCTATATTTTGAGGAAATTCACCATGGCATCATCAACGAGGTGGGCACAGGGCTGAAAATACTGGACGTGGGCTGTGGTTACGGACAGAACGGGGAGGAAATGATCAAGCGGGGCAATACGGTATTTGGCGTTGATATATTGCCCGTCGCCATCGACAAAGCTAGAACACGGCTTACATACGCTGCTGTCGCCGATTTCAGCAGGCCGGAAAATATACCGGAAGAAATAAAACGCGAAAAATTCGACCTGGTTGTGTTTTCAGATATTCTTGAGCATGTATACGACCCGATGTGTCTTATCCGTAATGCTATTCCCTTGATGAAGGAGAATGCCATATTGCTTGTCTCCGTACCGAACATCGCAAACTGGCTTAACCGCCTGAAACTGTTTTTCGGACATTGGGAATATACCGTTTCAGGAGTAATGGATAGGACTCATATACGGTTTTTCACGCTGAAAAGCGTGAAACAGCTCATTCAAGCGGCGGGTTTCGATGTCATCAATGTGTCTGCGACGCCATATTTTTTGAGAGCATTCGGGGTGCAGGTAAGGAATTTGCTGTTCCCGGACAGCAGGGACTGTCAGCCGTCCGCTCCGGAAGCCCTGGCGAATTTCCCCTGTTACAAATTTTATCAGAAATATATCTACAAGCCGGAAGCGGCCATTGCAAACCTGTGGAAAAGCATGTTCGCATACCAGTTAGTGATCACTGCAAGGTTGGTAAAGCCTTTACCTCGTCAATAGAAACTTATTTTGAAAAAAAAGCATTCTCTTGTTAAAATTAGCTTCCACAGACAGGTTATTTAATAAAACATTAAAAGTTTATAGATTATTACTTACAATCAAAATACAATTTTCTAATGATAATGCACAGGGAGTCAATGTGAAGAAAATATTCAAACGGCAAACATTAGTGATTTTGATCATTATGACGGGTATTGCGTTGTCATGGGCGGCTGATGGCGGTTGGAAGAAAATTGGAGAATCGGAGGGCATTGTCGGATATACCCGCCCGACAACCAAAAGCTCTGTTGTTGAAATAAAGGCTGTGGGGATTGTTGATGCTCCGCTCGCTGTTGTTGAAGCCGTGATGCGCGATATTTCCGCCATGCCGCAATATGTCTATTTGTGTAAAGAAGCTTTTCTGATGAATACCTTGGATATGAAAAGCGGCGGCGACGTGATCACTTTTTACAGTTTGACTGACCTGCCCTTTCCGATAAGTGATCGTGATGTTGTGTCCAGCTCAGAATGGACGATTGATAAGATGACAGGTATTGTCTATTGTCATGCGGAAGGAGTCAAGACAACATTGAAGCAGAGTGAAGATATCGTACGGATACCGTTTTCAATCATAAATTGCATCCTGATACCCAGGAGCGAAAATAAGACGGAAGTTATTTATCAGGTGCTTTGCGATGCGGGAGGGAAATTGCCTCCCTGGCTTGTAAAGATGTTAAGCCGGGATTACGGCATTAAAACCATTGCAGGCATCAGGAAAATGGTGAAGAAAGATAAATACAAAAATGTGAAAGAGATTGTTACTACAACGCCGCATATCAAAAAATAATGTCTGCGGCTTTTTTGAAAACAGATCTTTATCGATAATTTATCATTCAGCATTTAATGACGAAAATAATTCCTCAATGAAGAAATTTATTTCTTTATCCGAACAAAAAGGAATGTTAAACATTAAACGGCGCAGCATCGCATCTTTGCGTTGCATTATTTCACGCCGGCTGGTTTTTCTCAAATCGTTGTCTATCCAGTAAATGTTTGCAGGGTCCGAAGGCATCAAAAGAATATTTTTTAAATGAAGATCCTTATGCAAAACATTATTGGAGAACATCAAAGAAATGTCCCTGGCCACCATCTTCAGGTACATTAATCTGTCGGGTTTACTCAATGTGAGCATGTATTGCGAAATATGAACGGCCTCCGGCAGAAAGCCGCAGATGAATAACGAATCGAGGCGGCTGAAGGGGTTCAGATTAATAGCATAGCCTATAGGGTCGGGGCATTTCAATCCCATGTCCATCATGTCATGGGAACTTAAAAATTCACGCCTGCCCTGGCAAAACACCAGACGGCGCACATAGTCCGCGGCTTTTTGCGCCTGAATGCGTTTGATCAGAAGATCCGGGTTGTTTGATTTTTTTCCGGCGACAAAGAAAAGTTTAGCGAAAGAACTGATAAATAAAGGCTTCTCTTCGAACAACGTCGAATTTAAAATAGACTTCATTAAGGGCTGAAATTCTTTACGCACGCGCACCAGCCACAACTGAGGGGATGGATAACCGATAAAACGGATAAAAGTTTTCATAAAAGATTTTGCCTCATCATAAAGATATCGCTTTCCATGCGCTTACTGGCAAAAAATAAGCGGCTGATGATCAATAAATATCAAAGTGTTCTTGAGTATATGAAGAATAAATTTCTATGTCAAAGAGATATTTCTAAATATTTTTTCAAATAGTAACTCAGGCGTCGATTTATGATTGAATAGATTTTTTATTGTGAGATTCAAATTTCAAAAACGAAGTGTATTGAAATTTGTAAGTCTCACAATAATTTTCAAAAATTATTCTTGACAAGACGTCATTTTTATTATTTATACTGACTAGTCAGTTTAAATCGTCGCACATGAGTTGCTGGCCCAATCGCATCATTTATGGGTATGAATAGCGATGCAGAGAGAAGAGGTTCTATTCGATGAATTCTTCAAGTCCAGATTGCTACAACGCGTACTTTTCCGGTTATTTCCATAAGTCACCTTGTTGCCATGTCCTCTATGAACTTTTCTTTTTGTGCCGTCGTTTCTGCGAGAGTTATTTTGAAGACATTAATTATGATCTTTCCGGAGGTATTGTCTATGCCTAAGATTGTCAATCATGACGAGTACCGTCAGGAACTTATGGCCAAATCTTTCAACTTATTTACCCGCAAAGGATATACCAATATAACCATGGATGAGATCGCGGCGGAAATCGGCGTATCCAAAGGGATTCTCTATCACTATTTCCCCTCCAAGGAAAAAATGCTTGCCCAGATGATTTCCTGGACCGGATATCAAAACACGGAAGAGTATATCAGGCGGACAAGTTCTGTGGAAAGCGTCCGTGACCGATTTGACATGATTGTGGATTACTGGAGAGAAAAGGGCAAACTTTATGAAAGCATCCTGCTTCTGGCGTTTGACATGTACCGCAATGCAGACATCGTGCACTGGAAGCCGCTCTATGATCTTTTTGCCGAACGCTACACGGCTGGAATGTCGGAGCGATTAAACATTTCGCGGCAGTTTGCCCATTCCATATTCATTTATTTTCTCGGCCTTTCTTTCCATTCCGTAGCCACCGGCAGCGATACCAAAGAATACAACAAACAAATAGATTTTCTCGACGTCATCTTCAGGCCTCTTATTGTGGACGCGCCTGAAGATCTGGATAAAGCCGCGCAAAAATTCAAAGAAGTATACAAAACCTTTCTGGCCAATTTGCCGGTTGTCAAAAAAGGCTCCGTTCAAAAGAAAATAAAAAATACAAAGATAGTGAAAACCAACAAAAGCTTAAAGGGGCCAAAACAAAAAAAATTAATCTCAAACAAATCGAATAAAAAACAATAACCGGGAAAGGAGGAGCCATGAATAAAAGCCTGGATGAGTTATTTGTTTACCCGAAAGAGTTGGTCGATGAGGAATCAAAACGCGTCATTCATCTGGTACAGCAATGGGCAAATAAGGAAATTATTTCCAAACGCCAGGAGTATCGGGAAAATTACGAAAAGCTTTTTATCGAAACAAGGAAATCGCTCAACCTCACCATTGGACTGGAAAGACTTACGCTTCCTGAAGAAAACGGTGGATTTGGCTGGAACAATCCCGCCAACGCGCCGGGTATTGTCTCTGTTCTCACCGAAATCGGGCGCGCAGACGCTGCCATTGGTGTTGTTTCTGCGATCAAGTTTATCATTTTCGCCGTCGTCAGTATGGTGCCTCATTTGGATAAAGCATTGTGCGACACGCTCGCTCCGATATACTGCGCCGACGAACTGAAGACCCCCTCCCTTATTCTGCCCGGCACGGGAGAAATCGGACAGGAGACTCCTTTGTTTTTGGGCAGATCAATCCGGGCGACGGTTGAACCGGATGGCGAAGGTTATGCAGTCCATGGAAAGAATCTGAGACCGTTAAACAGTGGCGCCGTTGCCGATCTCTTCTGCGTAGTCTGCGCCGATAAACTGGGCAGGCCTTGTGTCGCTCTGGTTCCCGGTGACGACAGAAATATCGTCCGCGGCAAGACGTTCCTGGAAACAGGTTTAAATGTCTGTGCCAACGCCGACGTAAGTTTTAACAGCGTAAAAATTCCCAAGTCTTATTTGATTGCCCGCGAAGGCGTTGTCGAGGAAATCTATACATGGCTTAATTTGTTGATTGGCGGCATCAGCGTTGGCGCAGGAATGAATTTCTTCGAAATCGTCACGGAATGGTCGGAAACCCGGACCATCAAAGGTGGATATATGATGAAGGAAAATCCGCTCTGCGCATCGGTTCTGGCGGACGTGGCCGATGAGGTTTTTACCGCGAGACTGCTCCTTTATAATCTGGCGCACATTATGTCCAAACCGGATGACTGGGGATACAGCGGTTCGCAGCGGGTTTACACGTTTTCACAGATTATCGGTTCGCAAATCCAGCAGAAAGTTATGCGGGCGATCAACCGGGGATTGGAGTTGATGGGCTCCGCGGGCTATTCCAAGGAATGGCATGTGGAAAAACATTGGCGCGATATCAAGACGATTCAGTCCTACCTTTGCGGAGTCGGCGCTGAGGCGCCGGTAAAAATGGATACGGCGCGGTTTTTCTTCGACTGCAAAGAAATATAAAGGAGGTCAATCATGAAAAACTTCGATGAATTCTCAAAACCGGAAGAATATATATCCCCGATGGATAAACACCTCCGCAGCGCGCTTCGAAACTGGGCGGAAAAGGAAGTGATGCCCTTCAGGCGCAAATACGATGAAGACTGGAAGGATCATCACATCATTGAACCGGCTTTCGACAAGCTGATGGGCAACAAGGGACTGGGCATCCAGAAAGCGCTTTTCCCGCCGGAACTCGGCGGCTGGGGCATCGGCCAATCCGATTACGCCTTTACCGTGGCCTGCGCGCTGGCCGAGGAAGTCGGACGGGCGGACACGGC
>DJVN01000203.1:0-5036 GCA_002441205.1 Syntrophaceae bacterium UBA6255
AGCCGGGTATGTTTTTGCAAATACCAGACTCGCTTTGGCTTCGGATTTTTCCTTTGACCAGGGCCATTCTTTATTCGCACTGCTCGGAATTGTGATGAGATACAAACCCGCCCACTCAGCTGTCCATTTTTTAATATCCCGTCCCCGCAGCCATGGCCTGATCAGTTCGGCACTTTTTGGGTCTTCGGCAATCAGCTTCTTCCTGGTATCCTCGTCAATGACAAAGGCCTCGTTTAATCCGGTTTTGATACCATAATAAAATCTGCCCTGCACATATTCACCCAGGGGTTTCCCGGCGCGGCGCATTTTCTCCATCAAGGCCAGAATCTCCGGCTTCTCCAGCGTCCAGCCTTCTTCTTTCAGGGCAGACAGCGGCATCGGGAAAGCTATATCTAATAAAGTTTTTTCTATCTGGTCTAGTTGTAGCCCATCAGTGAAGGTGGCAACATGAATTTTATCCTGCCCTTGCGGTTTACGCTTTTCCAGCAGAATGATGGACGGATAGGTAGTGGCGTCAAAAACAGGCAGATCACCAAAGTCAATGATAAACTTGGGCACAACCTTATTAGTCAGGAATACGCGGGTACTTTTACCGTATCCAGCGCGCATAAACTTATTGGGTGCAATGAAACAAAGATGGCCGCAACTTTTCAGCAAGTCTACGCCGCGCTGGTAAAAGTAGGTATAAATGTCTGCCGTTCCACAATAGAAGTCGCCATATTCTTTAGCCAATTGAGGTTTAATATCGCGGATGGATTCCTGCCGCACATATGGCGGGTTGGCGATGACCACATCAAAACCGCCGTTTTCCTGAAATACTTCAGCAAAGTGAAATTTCCACAGAAAGAAGGGGCGCAAATTGGAACGCTTATACTGCCCAAGTTTTTTCAGCGAATCTGTTTTATCCTGTTCCTTCAGAGTGGCCTCTATCAATTCCCATTCCATTATTTCAATATTGTCTTTTATCCGCCTTTTCGCATCGCGGCGCGACGCTTCAAAAAAAGTTTTATGGAGGTGTTTGAGCTCCTCAGATTTCTTCTGGGAATCGCCACCTAACAAGTCGTGAGTGTCGGATTTGGGGCCGGAATATTTTAATAATTTTTTTAAAATGATAGCTTGCTTCTGAAGATCATCATCCAGCGCCTGCTCCTTAACCTTTGTTAATTGTCCTGCTGCCTGAAGCTGGTTATATTTCCGTGTCAGTTCAGATTGCTTCTTTTTAATTTGTTCGATTTGTTCAGTTTGATCGGCAGGAATACTTGCAATCAGGGCTTCATCAAACAATCTTACCCCGTCAAATTCTTCCAGCAGACTGTTTCCCTGCATGATTTTGTAATCAAGGTTCGGCAGCGGCTTAATTTCTCTGATATCATCCTCATCTACAACCAGAGAAAGCCAGAGCCTCAGTTTGGCAATTTCGGCGGCGCTGGGATCAATATCAACGCCATATAAAGAATTGCAGATTGCCTGGCGCTTGAAGGCATAGGAGGTTCGCTCTTTTTTTTCGGCAATAAAAGTAGAAAGTATAAGCCGCGCTTTGACAATCTCGGTCATCATGCCGACAAGAAAAGCACCGGAACCGACAGCGGGATCGCATACTCTGATATGCGCCAATTTCTCATCAATTATGCCGGCGTGTTTACGGATTGATTCCGGCAACTTGTAAGAATATGTTTCTGTCTCTTTTCCCTTTGTCTGCACCCGTGCGTCATTTTCATTGGCCAGTTCACCACGGCGAATAAATGTTTCAACATCACCATGAAGGAAAAGAAGATCACTTTCTGTCTCGGCAACAGCGCATTTCAAGTAATGAATAAGACTTTCATGACACATGTAATGGACAATTTCACGTGGCGTATAGTAAGTGCCTTTGGATTTGCGGTCTTTCACTTCCAGAAGATTCTCAAAAACCTTACCCAACATTTCCGGATCAACAGCTACTTCTTTTTCCAACGGTTCATCTTCTTTGACAGTGAAATTATAGCGGTCAAAAACATCGAGGATGCCGTTGCCCTTATCGCCCTTGTCTGTTTTGAAATTATTGGAAAAGAGTTCAGCGGGCAGAAGAATATCCGTATGCACCCAATCGTAATTATTGATCGGATCAAAGAGGCCACCGTTTAAAAAAGGAATTTTGCAATTGAAGCGGCTGTAATAATGATCATCACGGTCACCGCTGGCCAGCGCCTCATAGAAAAGAGGCTCTAAAATGTCGTTAAAAAAGTTATTGTATTGACCATGCTTGCCTGCAAACAATTCACGCAGAAACTGCTTCGAGCCGGTACCCCAAGCTGAATCTCTGGCTACGCCAAACCAACCTTTCTTTTGCAGGAAGTAGAGAAAGACAATCTGGCCTAAGAGCTTTTTAGCAAAATCAACCGTATTGACGCCATTTTGCTCAAAGTTAATTTTTATTTTCGTATCTTTTTTTACTATCGCATCAAGTGATTCTTTAACAAGGATAAACAAATTGCGGTATTCGGTAAAAAACTCTTTGGTGACGGTTTCGATATTAAAGGCTTCTTCTAATTCGGCCATTACTGGCGAATGCCCATCATCGGCCATAATAGGCAATAAACGGGTTTGCGCTGTATGGCTGTTTTCATTCTGTCCAACCAGAAAAGACCAACGACGCGCAGGAGTGAATTCTTCCTTGACTTTGACTCTGCCGTTTTTACCTTCTTCAAAACTATAATTCATCTTGACCAACGAGAAACGCCAATCTTCGTTATCTGGAGAAACAAAGGCGACAAGCGCTGCGTCTTTTAAAGCTCCACCGCGACTACCGTTGAGGTAACGGGCGATGAAATTGCGCTGCATTGTACGGGCGCGCTCAATGGATGTTTCTTTTTTTAGTTTGACAATGAGGATGTCAATTTTATAATCGCCTGAAGCGTATTTGCCTATCCGCTCCAGTGAATTGATATATTGCTTATAGGCGTCGGGAATATAGTTGCCCTGATTAACAAAGCGGGCTTTTTCAGATTCATCAATTTCGTTTAATAAATTCCTAACAAAATAAGTAAAGCTGCCTTTATCAAATGATGTTTCCAGCGTACCTTTTACAATATTCCTTGCCTGTTGTTTATCCATTTTGAGAATCGCCTGTCAGATACATGGACAAAATGACTTCGCGTTTGCCGGTTACTTGCGGACTTTGCTCCGCGTAATGCGCTTCCAGAAGCCTCTCCGGTATGTGCATTTGGAGCGTCGCCAGCACTTTAAACGCATTCGTCAGTTCCGAATCTAATTTATTGAGCGCAGCCAGCGTTTCCTTTGTCGTCTGCTTGGGCAAGCCGCCTTCTCTAAGTTGATTTGAAACCTTTTTGACATACAGCTCCTGATCATCCGTAAACTGTTTTGTGTTCTTTAATGTTGCTTTGAGAATTGCAAGAATCTGCACAGCGCTGTCTCTGCCACGTTTACTTTGCAGTTGGGCCATTTCTTCTGTTGTGGCAAAAATAAATGCCTCTTTATTTTTGTCCAGCATCTTGTAGAACATTTCAGGTAATTTATGTCTTTCGTCGCTGACATCACTTTCGATGATTGCTGCGGCGGATAGAAAATCAAGCTCCTGCGCTTCGCCATCCTTCACCGCGGTAAAGAATTTCTGGAGTTTGCCCCTTCGGAAATAGGTAATCAGCGATTCTTTATGTTCTTTATCAATTTTAGCTGTCCGGGCCTTTTTCGGCAGCCGTTTGATGGATGCGAATAAGTCGGGCTCGGTATCCCGGATATTTTTGATCAATTGCAGATACTTGAGTTCGCTCGCTTCGTTTTCATCTTCACCCGTGAGTGTTTTCTTCGATACCAACCGGTTAAATAGTTCATGCGAACCGACAGGCTCGCCTTCTGTCAAAAGCGCGGCATCGCCACCAAGCAGCGTGAGAAATGCGTTAATTTTGGCTTCCGCCGATTCTCGAAGTTTGATCTCATCATTACCCTGCTGTGAGGGGAAGAAATTAAACGTGTAAATCCGGTCGTACTTGGTGTCCAATCGGTTAATGCGTCCAACACGCTGCATCATCCGTGTCGGATTCCAGGGAATGTCATAGTTGATGACGACATTAGAACGGTGCAGGTTGACGCCTTCGGAAAGGACTTCGGTGGAAACCAGAATGCGGTAATCATCTTCCGGATGACGCGCTTTATCGTCAAAGTTTCTAATAACGATATCCCGCGTTGCTTCGCTTGAGCCGCCGGTATAGCAAAGCGCGGTCGCGGGAAACTTCTCATTGATATTTTTAGCCAGATATTCGGCTGTCTCTTTGGATTCGGTAAAAATGATTAGTTTGTTTTCTTTGAGAATTTTGTTTTGGTTAAGCTGCTGAACAAACTTAACCAGCTTCGGGTCTCTATCTATTTGCTGCCATAACATCTTTATCCGGCGCAATATTTCCAGGTCACGTTCCAAATCGGCAAAGAAGTTCTTTTCGTCATCCGCCCGGAATTCCTCCGCGCCGTATTTCACGGCCTTTTCTTCGTCTATGAGCTTTTGAATGGCTGTATCATCATCATTTTCCAGCAGTTCGAATATCTTGTTGGTGTACTTTTTACTGACATACACATTGCCCTTTTCAAATTCCCGAATAAACATTTCATAAGAATAAATGAACCGGTCCACGGAATTTTTGAAAGCAAAGAAACTGCTTTCCAGCCTTTTGACCAGCAAAATCTTCATGAACTTGCCCATGTTCTTTTGCGATTGCTGCTCAAGGTGATCAACCTTGCCTTTGAAATAAAGCATGGGCATGTAACGGGTGTATTTGAATTGTTTGGAGATCAGTTCTATGGTTTTGTTGAATACGTCATCTTCGGCTTCGTTTAACTCATAAAACAAGGGTTCGGGATTTTCGACGTCAGGAAATTTCAAGCTTTGCTTTTTTAAATCAGAATCAAAATATTTGGCAATTTCTGTCCTGGTTCGGCGCACCATTAAATACTTGAGCACCTTTTCCCGGATTTCACGCGCATTGTCTTTGACGGTCTGGATATATTGGGCATGGTCACGCTGACGGTCAAGATTTTTCAGTTTT
>DJVN01000203.1:5170-6761 GCA_002441205.1 Syntrophaceae bacterium UBA6255
GCATGTATTCTGAAATCAGAAAAAGCGTTTCTCCACGATCCTGGATTATCTTTTTCAAGAAGCATTGGCGGGGCAATCACCAGTGTCCGTCCTTCAATCTGCCCGGCCAGTAATGTGGCAATGTATGTTTTACCGAGGCCGACAACATCAGAGACAAAGACACCACCATATTCCAAAAGTATTTTCTTAGCATTTAATACCGCCTGTTCCTGATATTCGAGCCTTTTAAAATCTGTAGGCAGGTATCTGGCAAATACTTCATCGCTCTGGCTCAATTCATCTTTGAAATATTCATACAAGAGTTTCAAATATAGTTGATAAGGGGTGATGTTCTGATTCAACCAAGTCTTGTCTTCAATGGTTTGAATATATTTTTCACTGACATCGACGGAATCTTTCCAGAGCTCTTCAAACTTAGCTTTGGCAAAGTCATGGTCGGCGCTGTTTTTCAGTTCTACATTGAATTCAAGATTATCCACTAGGCCGGCTAGAGTCAGATTGCTGGAACCGGTGATGACACGGCCTACGTCTCTGTCACCATCTTTAAAACTCATGATATAGAGCTTGGCGTGGATATTTTGAGAAGGATATGCGCGGATTTCCAGCTTCTTGCTGCGTATCCATTGCATAAATTTGGTAACGCCCTGTTCCACCATGCTGCTGTCTGCGGAATTTTCCATTTCTTTTTCCAGCAAACTTTCAATTTCTTTCTTTGTTTCAGCATGGGAAAATTGCAGTGACTGCTGTTGCTCTTCCCTGGCGGCATTTAATAAATCGAGTGTTTGTTTATCTGTGCTGATACCGATAAGAATTCTGATCTTTTGAGTATTTTCGAGTGCGGGATAAATGGCGTAAAAGCCACTCGTGTAAAAATAGCCAACCAGACAATCGAAGAGCTTTGCATCTTTAATCAAGACATCAAATCGGTCTTTTAGGTGCTTGCCTTTTTCGTTCGTGATAAAGGTCAGATCAGTGGTCATTTTTTGTCTTTATGTAATTATTTTCATTGATTGTGAAGCATATTACTACTTCTTCGTAACATTGCAAGGGAAAATGACAGGGAAAATGCCAAAGGTAATTATTTTGGACTTTGTCATTTCCGGGCTATGATGATATGTGTAGATTGTGTAATGCAGCTAAAATACTAACCGTTGAAAGAAACCCGGATAAAAATATCAATTATCACAGACCCTGCAGATGACAACCGGAAACAAAAGCGCATGGAGATGAGCAGGCAATCCCTGAAGGAAAAGGCTCTATAAGCCAGGAGGGGCTATGATCTCAATGAAAAGAACATTTTTGTTTTTCACCCTTATTGTTTTCCTCACGGCATCATGGATGTCCGTGGCCGGATGTAATCATCAAAATCCAACAAAAGAACCTTCATCGGTTTCGGAGAAAAATCCTGTTGATTGGGTGAAGCTTTATACGGGATACGGATGCGAACGGAGATAAGGTTTTCTATAAAATGGAAAGCAGAGCAGAAAATGTGGTTCAAGTATGGGGCAAAAGGGTTTTTTCCATTGAAGGCGGAAATGAGTTTATCCGCGACAGGATAGACAATGGACTGTCCATCACAGGGATGGAAAAG
>DJVN01000203.1:6869-7475 GCA_002441205.1 Syntrophaceae bacterium UBA6255
ATATCGTTCCCGGTTCAATCGGGGACAGCTTCCGAAAAAACGTCTGTAAATAACCGGTAAGCACTCCATATCCCGGTCGCCAAACAACAACAGCCTGTTTTTGCCGAGAGCAATGTTCCATGCAAAAAATCATATTCCTCGTTGACATGAATGCTTTTTTTATCAGCTGTGAAATGACGAGAAACAGCACTCTTGTCAAAACGCCCGCCGCTGTGGCCGGTGATCCGAAAAAGCGTTCAGGCATCATTCTGGCGGCAAACTATGAAGCCAGAGCATACGGGGTCAAGACGACCATGATTCTGCATGAAGCCTTAAAACTCTGCCCCAACCTCATCCTGGTGCCGCCGGATCATCATTTCTACGGGCGGAAATCTGAAGAAGTCATGGCCTTGCTGTCGAACTATACCCCTTGCCTGGAACAAAACAGCATTGATGAGGCATGGCTGGATATGACCGGTTGCGAAGGGCTGTTCGGCGCTCCTCTGACAGCGGCAACACGGATCATGAATGAAATCAAAGACAAACTCGGGCTCTGGTGCTCGATTGGAATCGCGGAAAATAAATTCCTTGCCAAAATGGCTGCGGAAATGAAGAAGCCTCTCGGCA
>DJVN01000226.1 GCA_002441205.1 Syntrophaceae bacterium UBA6255
CTTGCCGCGCTTCTTGCGGTGCGCGGCGTTTCAGTGTGTCGATTTAGCTGCTCCAGTGCGGATATTGAAGATAAGCTGTCCGGTAAAATGGCAGCTTTTTTTTCGGGCATGCATAATCCTTTTGCCGCGAAATCGTTTGGTGAATTTCTCAAAAGCAATCGTCCCGATGTTGTGCACATTCACAATTTATACCCGCTGATTTCGCCTTCCATCCTGCCAGTGTGCAAAGCTTTTGGTGTGCCGGTGGTGATGACGGTGCATAATTTCCGCCTTGTCTGTCCCAACGGACTGTTACTGAGCAAAGGTGAAATATGTCATCGGTGCTTAGGCGGGCGGGAATACTGGTGCATTATGCGCAATTGTGAAAACAGTTTTTTAAAAAGCATGGGCTATGCTTTGAGAACCGCGGCAGCGCGGTTGCTGAGGCGTTATTACGATAATGTTGATCATTTTATTTTTTTGAGCGAGTTTCAAAAAAATATTTTGGTGAGTGAGGGTTTGCCGGCGGATAGGGTGTCTGTTTTGGCGAATCCGTTGTCGTTTGATATGAAAATCCCCCCTGCCCCCCTTTATAAAGGGGGGAATTCTTCTTTTAAAGATGGTGGTGGGTATGTGGCGTATGTAGGGCGGATAAGTCCGGAGAAAGATATTTTCTCTTTGCTGGCCGCGGCACGTGGGCTTGGCAAAATTCCGTTTAAGTTTGCGGGCGATTATCACCGGCTGCCGGAGGTTCTGAAAAATAAACCGATGAATGTCGAGTTTTTAGGCCAGTTGGGTGCGAAAGAAATTGTTGAATTCTATCGCAATGCCCGGATCGTTGTTTTTGCTACGCGCTGTTATGAAGGTTTTCCCACGGTTTTGCTGGAGGCAATGTCTCATGGATTGCCCATTGTTTGTTCGCGCATCGGTGGCCTGCCGGAAATTGTTGAAGATGGCGTAAACGGGCTTTTGTATGAGCCGGGCAATGCAGCTGAATTAACGGCGCGTATTCAGAGGCTTTGGGAAGATGCGGCGCTTTGTGATGAATTAGGGAATGAAGGATTACGGAAAATGCGGGAAGTTTATGCGCCGGATAAACTGCTAGCTCGTCTGTTGGAAATATATAATCGTTTGGCCAATCGTTTTCAATAATACTGTGAACCAATATTATTATGCAACCTACTGCTAAACCTACATACATTCCATGGCTTCCTTTTGCGAAAGCAATATCAATAATATGCATAATAATTTTCCATATATATACGGGATAATTCCGGTATCTTTTTTATCAAGGGACAAATGTATTTTTTTTGCTAAGTGGTTTGGCAATAGGCAGTTCATTAATTAAACGAGATAGTTTGCTGCCAATTGAATGGCTGTCATGGTGGAAAAAACGCTTGCTCCGTCTGTATCCGCTTTGGTTGCTGGTTTTATTTATAGCACTGTTTGCCTACACTCTTAATTTCTCTTTTATCAATTTGAATTTTGGTTCAGTAAATCCATTTGCCGATTTTTTGCTTCACATCTTAATGCTTCACGTCTATTCATCGTCTACGTACTATTCCATTAATATCGCCTGGTGGTTTCAGGGCATTATAGTCCAATGCTATTTGCTTACGCCATTATTCGTTTATTTAACGCGTTCGAAGATTTCTACGGCACTTTTAATTGGCATTGCGTTGTTGTGTTGGTTGGCCTTAAATATTGCGCTCCGTTTTTCATTTAACTCCGACAATGAACTTCTTCGACTTTACCTTGGTCAGGCTTCTTTCGGTTGGCTTTGGTACATGATTGGTCTGATTTATGCGTTAAGATATTCCGCATCATTTAGTAACGATGGTACTTTTTCAAACAGGTGGACAGCGCCACTTTTCTTTTTAACCCTGCTATACCTTGCTGGTTTTCACATCTTTTTGTCAAAAGCTTCAATGAGTGATTGGCTTGCGTTTATTTCTTCGTTTCTAACCAGTGCTGCAATGGTGTTCATCATAATTATTATGTCGCGGTGGCTCTATTTCTCACTTTCGGTAAAGAACGGAATCAGGCGAATACCTTTATCAATGGTTTGGATGGGCTCTTTTTCTTATGCTGCCTATCTGTCTCATATGTTTTTTACATCTGTTTTGTTGTTGCCATTGCCTTGGTTGATACGGATTGCCGCATATTTTGCGGTGGTATTGGTCGCAAGCTATTTGCTGACAATCACAGAAAATAAAATACGAATTTCGTTGGAAAAACCAATATAATTAACAACAAAAAAGTGATTGAGCATTAAACTAAAATGACGAGTAATACGTTTCTGAGATTTGTGGCGATTATTTGCATAGCAAATTCGCATCTGGATGCGCTGTATCCGGTGCCATTGCTTGCCACGGGCGGGTCTTTGGGCAATGCACTGTTTTTTATGCTTTCAGGATACGGTCTTTTTTTAAGCGCCAATATCCAAGACAAGCCTTTTTTGCCCTGGTATAAGCGTCGCATTCTCAGAATTTATCCTTCGCTGTGGCTGGCTACGATTTTGATGATTGTTATCGCGCAATCGGCATGGCGCACTTTGGATATTTTTGATTATGTCGGGCTGTTTGTCTGGCCTACGGCTTATTGGTTTATTACGGCACTGATGATTTTTTATGTGATTTTCTATTTTATTTGGCAGAGGCAGAATTACAAATATTTTCTGGTCGGAATTTTTATTCTTGTTCTTCCATATCTTTATTTTTATTTGACGATGATTGATTTGTCTTTTTATTCGATTGAAGGGCCGGGATCGGGATATTTTAAATGTATATTCTATCTGCAAACAATGTTCTTTGGCGGGTATCTGGCAGGTTGCGTGCGTTCTGGTCAGCCAAATTTCTTCAAAGATGGTTTGGCGCTGGTTTTCTTTATCGCGCTTTATTATGGCATTTTGTTTTTCATGAGCAAGTTCGGCGGCTGGGAGTTTCAGGCGGTAACGCATGTGCTGATGTTCCCCATTTTGTTTTTCTTTTTAAGATTTGCTGAAAGTAGGGAGATTACCGCGCTTGTGCAATCAAAGTATGTGGGCACAGCAATTTCGCTGATGGCTGCGCTGACGTTGGAGATTTATTTGCTGCACGGCTATGTTCGAGCTTTTCCATTTGTACTGAAAACAATTTTCCCATTGAATATTGTGGTGTTTTGGATTGTCACGGTTGCACTTTCGTATGGGCTGTACCGGGTGGCGTGGTGGATGATGAAAGCAATCGGAGGTCGGAGATCGGAGGGCTGAAGGGTACAACTCGGTGAATTGTGAATTGTGAATTGTGAATGGTGAATAGTTGATGGTTGATGGTTGATGGTGAATAGTGGATTGTGGATAAAAAAGTCCTATGTTCAATGTTCTAGGTTCTAGGTTAGAAAAAAACAGATTTAAGTAATTAAGTTTTAAGATTTAATGTCTGATTGTTAAATATATAAATAATTGTAAAATAGTCATTGCAGAAGATACTATGTTGTAGCTGGAGCGGGCATTTTGGCGGCTCCGAAATGTTCCGATTCAAGCTCAAAGCTTGAAACAGCAGGAGAAGAGGGAAAGCTTGACATATGTTTCGTCATATGGCATACCATTTGACGACTATTGTGTCATCATTAATATATGAAGAGAAAATGGGTTGATCGTCAACTTGATATTAGCGCTCTTTTGGCTAAGCGTTCCTTTTTCCTTTTAGGTCCGAGACAGACAGGAAAAACGTCCCTGATTCATCGCACTCTGCCCGGCACTCTTTTCTATGATCTTCTGGACAGTAAGAATTATCTGGCTCTCAGCCATAATCCCGGTCGTTTGGCGGAGGAAATCGGTTCGTCCGTTAAGCGTGTGGTTATCGATGAAATTCAGCGCATACCGTCCCTTCTCAACGAGGTTCAACGTCTGATTGAAACGCGCAATGTCAAATTTCTCCTCACCGGTTCCAGCGCCAGAAAACTGCGTCGCGGCGGAATAAATCTTTTAGGAGGAAGAGCGCGCGTCAAATATCTGCATCCCCTGACATACAGGGAATTAGGCGATAAATTTGATCTTCATCGAGCCATGCAGCGAGGTTTGTTGCCTTCAATTTACTTTTCCGACGATCCGCGCGCTGATTTGGAGTCCTACGCAGGTCTTTATCTGCAACAGGAAATTATGGCGGAAGGCGCGACAAGAAATATTCCCGCGTTCAGTCGTTTTCTAAAAATCGCCGCTCATAACAACGGAGGCATCGTCAATTTTACAAATATCGCCAGCGATGCTCAGGTTGCCCGTACGACGATATACGAATATTATGAAATTCTCAAAGATACTCTCATCCTACGCGAGTTACCTCCTTGGAGAAAAACGGTGAAAAGAAAACCGCTGGCATCATCGAAATATTATTTTTTCGATGTTGGCGTTGTATCGGCGCTGCAGGGACGACCTTTCCTTCCCGGTACGCCCGAATTCGGAGAAGCTTTTGAAACATTTATGATGCACGAATTATCCTCTTGGAGTGATTACGTTTCGGCTGAATCTCTAAGTTTCTGGCGGTCAACCAGCGGCTTTGAGGTTGATTTCATTATAGGTGATCACACAGCGGTAGAAGTCAAGGCCAAAGAAACGGTCTCCGCGCAAGACATCAAATCGTTGCGCGCTCTGCGTGAGGAAAAAAAATTGAAACATTTTGTGTGTGTCTGTATGGAAAAGAGAATCCGGGAAGTGGATGGAATCAAAATACTGCCATACACGGAGTTTCTTACTTCTCTATGGGAAGGGAAAAGCATATATCCACCTCCGTCCCGATAATTTATCGGGACACCTCTCCCGCATGCGCCGGACTATACGCGCCAGCGGAGGACACAACAGTTCAAAGTTCTACCGCAGGTGAAATGTGAAGGGTGAAGGAAAAAACAAGATACCTCACACGCCTTCAGCGGATTCGGAAGGACACAAAATACTGGATTGCCCGGTCGGAGCCGGGCAATGACAAAATTTTTTGTAGCGAATATCTAAATTTGGGTGAGTTTTTTGTAGATATCTTTTCTATGGCCGATTTTTATGATCAGAATAAGAAGGACATCATCATGGATTTCATATATGATACGATAATCTCCAATTCTTACTTTGTGAAAATTATTGTTCCCTTTCATTTTAGTTGTAGCTCGATTGGGAAGGTTTTCGGCAAGCAATTCTATTTTGCGTTTTATGCGAAGTAATTCTTTTTGGGGAAGATCCCGGAGACTTTTTTCTACAGAAGGTCTGAACTTTATGGCGTATTTCATTTTAGAGGCCTAGTTTTTTCCAGAATTGATCAGCCGGTATATTATTCCCAGGCTCATTAATGGCTTTGATGGCATCTTCAATATCTATATGATCTTCAATTTCCTGTAGCAGTCTGAGTTCGTCCATTCCGACCAGTGCGGCAATTTCCTTGCCTTGCCTGGTTAAAATAATTGTTTCTTTGCCAAATGACGCGCGGTTGACAATATCTGAAAAATTTTTTCTGGCATCGGCCGTCGATATTTTTGTGGGCATGGCATTATCTCCTATGTACATTTTGTACAAATTGTACAACAGGATCTATAACATGTCAAGGGATAAATGGTGAAGGGTGTATGGTGACTGGTGGCTGGTGTTATTGCTGGAGCGGGCATTTTGCCGGCTCCATTTTTTTTCACCGTTTCCGCCGTGAGTTTACAAAATGCATATGGAACAGGCAAAAGACTGTTCAATGTGGTTATAAAAAACTGTTTGACTAAGCGCAGTATTATAATTATAATGCACAATAATATCTAAATTTATGCATTATGGATAAATTATGTTAAAAGACGTTGTTCTTGTTCAAAAAAGGGAGCTGGAGAATCGGCTTCGGGAAAGATACGTCGAGCGGCAATTATCGGATCATTTGGATTTTGGTAATGATTTGATTAAGGTTATCACGGGTCCGCGACGGGCGGGAAAATCATTTTACGCCGCTCATTTGATTGCGCAGGCCGGCTCTTACGGTTATGTTAATTTTGATGATGAACGGTTGGTGGCCGTCGAAGATTATGATGAGATTCTTGG
>DJVN01000081.1 GCA_002441205.1 Syntrophaceae bacterium UBA6255
GCGGGCAGGGAAATCATGAAAAAGAATTCAAAAAACAAAATCGTTCAGAGAACAGCTCAAGCGCTTGGCCGAAAAACATGAATGATAGAAAAGGGAATCTATGAACAACTTATTTGATAAAAAAGAATCGTGGGGGAAGAGGAAGAGAAAAAGCCAGCAGGATAAGGCGCTGGCGGAGATGGTGAAGCTGGGTTACGGGAAATCGACGCGTTTAAAGCAAATGCTCGATGATGCCGGTATTAATCCAGAGGCTATTAAATCACGGGAAGATCTGGAATGCCTGCCGGTTTCTTCGCGGGAAAAACTCGTGGATATGGAATTACAGCAGCCGCCTTTTGCCGGGTTGGAAAATCCGGATATCCCCATTGATCGTATTTTTACGTCTCCGGGGCCGGTTTATGAACCGCATTTATCCGAAACAGACTATTTATGGGCACGAGCTTTTTTTGCCGCAGGTCTTGGTCCAAGTGATATCGCGCTCAACGCCTTTTCTTATCATCTGGTTGCGGCAGGACTTACTTTTCATACCGGCTTGCGCAGAGTCGGTGCCACGGTTGTTCCCTCGGGTGCTTCTTCTTCGCAGATTCAGGTACAATTAATCAGGGATTTAAAAGTCACCGCTTATATCGGCACACCAAGCTTTTTGAAGGCCATTATTGAAAAATCCAAGGAGATGGGCTTCGATTTCAAAAAAGATTTTCTGGTAAAAAAAGCTTGTTTTGCTGCCGAGCCGCTTCTGCCGGATTTGCGAAGGATGTTTGAAAACGAATATGGCATTGACACCTATCAGATGTACGGAGCCACGGAAGTGGGCGATGTGGCGTATGAATGTTCCGAGAAAAAAGGTTGGCATATCTGTGAGGAGACTATCGTGGAAATCGTTGATCCGGTAACCGGTAAAAACGTTCCTGAAGGGGAACTTGGTGAGATTGTTGTCACAAGACTCAACAACATTTTCTTTTTACTGCGTTTCGGCACAGGCGATTTATCGCGTGTGATTACCGAACCTTGCTCCTGTGGACGGACATCATACAGGCTGGCCGGTATCGCGGGCAGGGTAGGGGACGCTGTAAAGGTTCGCGGATTGTTTGTCGCTCCCAGCCAGCTTAAAATGCTTCAGGCTAAATTCAACAATCTTCCGCTGCAGGCGGTTGTCAGCCGCAGCGGTCATGAAGATGTTCTGAAATTGCGAATTGAAAAAATATCGCCGGAAATCGGTAGCGCATCCTGGGAGGAAAATTTCAAGAAAGTATTCCGCGAAATCTGCACGGTGGGAATCAATCATCTGGAGTATCTGAATGCCGGTGAAATTAAGACTGAGGAGAAGATGATTGTTGATCAACGGCAGTACTAGAATTTGTCATTTCTTTTTCCCCCTAATTGATAGGCATCAATAATAGAGAGAATCCAGAGAAACAGTATAAAGCATATTGTAAATAAAAAAGATGTGAGATTAATCGATTTCATTGCGTTTATGGTTAATTGATAAACAGCAGTAAAAGTAACCGTTCCTTTTTGGAATGGTGCGATTCTTAAAATATTAATCGTTGTTTCAACGATCAACCATACCATCGAGATGATGCCAGTTGTGATGCCGGCGATGATTAAAATGCCCCGCTTGTATCGTTTGAGATAAATTTGTCCCCATCCCGGAAACAGAAGAGCGTTATATAACGCCGCCTTGGTAGATATTTGCATAAGTTTGTTTTATGCTCCTGTTATTTCAGGAAATAATATTAACATCTTTAATTTTTAATTGAATATCCGGAGAGCCGTTCCAGTTATTGATCTGGGGTGTAAAAACAATGTCAAAATTGGCGCCGGTAAGATCAGTTATATATTTAGCCATATTGAACCAGATGGAATCATATGAGGCGCCATTACTTTTAAGCCACATTTTCAGATGATTATTACCAACGATAAGCAAATTAGAAGCCTTCACATTACGGGCATAAAGCAAAGGTTCGGGATTTTTACTGCCGAAGGGAGCCAGTTTTTCCATTTGTGCCATCCACTCGGACGTTATATTTTCAATCGGACATTCTGTATCGATGGATATTTGAGAGGCTGTTTCAAGAGCTTCAGTGCCGCTGCCGGTTATTTCGTCCAGACGTTCTGCAAAGTCACGAATATTCTCTTCTTTGATGGAGATGCCGGCGGCGTGATAATGTCCTCCAAAGGAAAGCAAGAGATGCTCGCATTGCTGTATGCCTTTGTAAATATTGAAACCGGAAACACTTCGCCCTGAACCTTTGCCGACGCCATTATTCAGACTGATGACAAACGCAGGCCGATTGAAAAGTTCCACCAGACGCGAAGCCACGATACCCACAACACCTTGGTGCCATTTGTCGGAAGCAAAGACAAAAGAATTTGTTTTTTCGATGGAGGCATTATCGCCAACACTTTCCAGAATATCTCTCAGGATTTTCTTTTCCATGAATTGCCGCTGGCGGTTGTAGGAGTCAAGCTTTTCAGCCAATACCCGGGCTTCCGTAAAATCATCCGTGAGAAGTAACTTGACCGCGTCGGTCGAAGAAGCAATTCGACCGGCGGCGTTAATTCGAGGGATTAAAGAAAAAGAGGCTTTAAAAGAATCGATGGTCTGGTTATCAACGCCGCTGACTTCCTTCAGCGCCTTAATTCCGGGACGCTTGCCTTCGGTGATCAGATCAAGACCGATTTTGGCAAAAATCCTGTTTTCATCGATAAGAGGAGCGATATCTCCAATGGTTCCTAACGCAACGATATCCAGATATTCTTTCAAGTTTGGATAATGTTTATCTTTCCAGAAAGATTCTTTATTCAGGGCACCGCGTAAAGCGATAAGAAAATTAAAAGCAATTCCCACGCCGGCGAGTCCTTTAAAAGGGAAAGCGCAATCTTCCCGGTTAGGATTTATGGAAGCAACCGCTAAAGGAAGATGTCCGGATATTTCGTGGTGATCAAGGATAATCGTATCAATTCCAAGAGACCTGGCGTATGCGATTTCTTCCACATCGGAGGTTCCACAATCCACCGTAATAATCAAACGACAGTCGTCCTCTTTGCATTTATCAATGAAAGGTATTTTTAATCCATAGCCTTCCTGAACTCTATCGGGAATATAATACTCTATGAGAGGCGTGATTTCTTTGATAAATTTAAATAATATAACAACTGAAGTTATTCCATCGGCGTCGTAATCGCCGTAAATAACGATTTTTTCTTTATTATGAATTGCTTGTAGCAAACGGGCAACACCCTTTCTCATGTCTTTCATCAGAAAAGGGCTATGCAAGTCATTTAAAGAAGGGTGGAGATAACGGCGCGCCGCTTCAATATCCCGCATCCCTCTATTGATAAGAATTTGCGAGATAATTGGATGGACTCCAAATTCTTTGCTGAATAAAACTTCAATATTTTTATGATCGCCTGTTGCCTCGATTTTCCATCTTGAGACAGGCAGCTGCTTTTTTTCTATCATTTTAATACTTTCGTATTTTTTCTTATTTAATCATATCAACGTCATTGCCGACGTCAAGTGTTTGCTATTATTTCTCAAAAATAATGTTTTTTATTGATGATTCATGCTTTTGCAATTCGATGGCGTATTTCTTAAATTCATCAATTTTTTCCAAAGAAATTGTTTGTTCCTCATTTTTTGCCTTCAGATGAACCAGGAATACAGAATTTTTAAAACTGTATTTCTCACTTCTATACCGAAAAGGTTGTTCAAATGTATAGTTTGAGGGCAACCGCTTTATTTTAAAGCCAGATGGAAATTGATAAGATCGGCTTTCTATGGAATATAACGATTTTGCAATGCTTATGGGATATTTTCGATCATTGGCGGCTGTTATATCCCTGTATGAATCCAAGGGAAGAATGTTGGACAAAACCATTGTTTCTTCATCTAATACCTGAGCAAGATTTTTCACAATACCGGAAAGTTTGATTGTGAAAGGAGATCTTGTATCTGTAAAGCTGCTCAAAGCAAGTTCTTTGATTTCGATTCCCCGATTCTCGAAATATTTTTTTCTTTGTTCCGGCGGCGAGTATTTAAAAGAGTACCTGATAGATTCTGCCGCTTTTCCGAAAAATTCATAAGTATAATTAATATCGGCGTTTCCTTCGTAGTTAATATTGTAATTGATATCCAGGTGATAGTAATCTTTTTTATCATTTAACGCTGGCGTTGTAATGAAATTATATGAACCATCTTCATTAATGAGGAAAACTTTAGTCGGAAGCACAAAAGGCGGTGAATCAAAGGAAGCAGTTTCGTTTGTCGCGTCCAGCCAGAAATATTTGTCTTTAAATGGAACAACGGCAATGATGTGATTAAAAACGTTTAGTGAAGGCATGGAATCATCAAAATATTTTCCATTGGCAGGCACGAGAGCCGGAAATCCCTTGATGCCGGCAATCTTAAGCATTGTAAGCAACAGAACCGTTTTATCTTTGCAGTCGCCGTAGCGTTTTTCGAATATCTCAAAAGCCGCGTGAGGCTTATGGGTGTGAGGTCCCAGGAGAACAGCAATATATCTGACATTTTGAGATACAAAATTAAAAATGGCGTTTATTTTATCTTCATCGGTTTTTTTGTCCTCAATGAGCTGTTTTGTGAAGCGTTCCAGCTCATGGCTTGATTTCATCTGTTCCTTTACAAGATCATTATACCATTTAGAAATCTTATCCCAACTGGTCAGTGTCCAGAAGGAAAGTTGAGCAAAAGTATCACGATCGAGTAAAGAAGGCATTCGTGATTCGGGTATGATTTCTTTTTGCTTGGTATTAACAAAAGTATATTTTCTTTTATTTCCCCGTGCAGTAATTTCAGGCAGAATATTTGTTTTAAATTTTTTATACTTCAGCTCCGTGCCAACCGGTAGAACAACTTCTAAAATATCTTCCTCGATTGGAAAAAGATTCTGGCAGAAAAAAGTGTCTGCGTAGTCCATTGATAAAACAGGTTTTAAGTTTTCAATTTCGTAGGCAATTTCAATAATACAATCATCCTCCACCGCGGGCATGGTAAATCTTTTAACTTTTATATCGGTGTAGAATTCATACCCGGCATATTCCGAGGAATCAAGAATATCTTTTTCATTTAGAGCAATCATTTTCCCGTCAGGTTTAATGGTATTGGCAAAAATAATTTTTACTCTTTGATATCCTTCACGATAAGAAATCGATTTTGAAGCAAAATTACGGCCGCGTTCATTGAATATTTTAATGCGGTCTATATGTCGGGTCACGCTGGTGCCGTCTGCGAAAAATTCCACGTAGCTATATGAATATAACAGGTCGGCTCCGGCATTCGGATGCTCTTCTGCTTTTGGAGACTTGCTTAGATATAAATTGACATCTCCTTCAGATATGCTTCTGATATTGGGACTGACCGATGAACAGGATAAAGCTAATAATGAGAATAAAATTAATATGTTTCTGAAACGACGCATAAATTATCCTTGCTTTTTTATTCATCATACAGTCTTTATTATGTGTCGTCAAATTATAACTGACGGCATTGGAAAAATTTACAGATGATTAAAAAATACTTTCAACTTGAACGAAAAAATATAGTGATGGTTCAATTTATCATTGAAGGTTATGAAGGATTGGCCACGGTTACAACCATGGATTCACAAAAAGCAGTGATTCAAGTCTCCATGATGCCCGATTATATTTCAGATTTGGCCGGATTACTCGAATACCTTAAAAAAAGATACGCAATGAAAGAAATTATTGATATCAAGGGAAATAAGATAAATTTTAAAGAATAACATCTATGTTCATGCTGACCCATACATATTTTTTACAGAAGATTTTCTACCAGATGGATATCAAAAATGTGGAGCCGGATATTTATGTTTATAATATTGCTCCTGATTTGTTGGCGATTCATCCCAACATCAGCCCCGCAACCACTCATAAATTGCAGAGGTCTTTACAGCCGCCTTTTCAATACCGTAAATCGGTTTATGTCATATCTCATCTTCTGGTTGATGACCTTTCGCATTATGGTTACATCTGTTCCGGTTATCAGGAAGAATTTAGCATAAATTCCAAAGGATATTCATACCAAAAAGGAAATCATCTGGTACAATCCATTAGAAATTTACATAACGTTATCGGAAAAGAAATTTCATTCAGCGATGCGCTCTACCAGTCACATTTGATTATCGAAATGATTTATGACCTGGTTATTTTGAATCATATCAATTCATTCCAGACGATAGACGTTCTCGTCGAGGCGATAAAATATACAGTAAAAAATAAAATGGAAGAATTTGTGGAAACAATCCAGTGGTTATACGAATTGGATAAACAGGATATTAACGAAGTCATGAACGGAGCTTTGTTTTTTATTACGAAAGAATCCATGGAAAAAATTATGAATATGGAAGGCCGGATAAATCTTTATCAGAATAAATTCGGCCTTCAAAGCGATGAAAAATTGTTTTACGATGGTTTGAAAGATTTGTTTCAGCGAGCCATTAATTTAATTGACGATGACGACCTGCTTTTTACTGAATCCGCTCGCGTTATAAAAAATCACAACAAGCTTCTTTTTCTTAAATAGCTTTCTGTACAAATCCGGAACGAATGCAGCGGGTGCAAACCTTTACTCTTTTCACCGATCCAGTTTTTTTATCAACACAGCGCAAACTTTGCAGGTTGGGATACCAAACACTTTTTGTTCTGTTATTGGCGTGACTGACTGTATTGCCGATTGACGGTTTCTTGCCGCATACTTCACAAATACGAGACATTTTATAAATCCTCCTGAAAATGTGCGTAGTTACTAAACTATAAGTCAGCATTTTGCAAGCATTTTTTCGTTGATGAGTTGAATTACGTTCAGAAATTAATTTTATTCTGGAAAAACGAAGAAAGCTCCTGCTTAAGTATTCAATATTATATGCTAATTTTAAAACTTCCATCAGGAAATGCTTGAGCTGGCGTGTGAACGTTTTAATCTTTATATATTACAATAACAACACTTGTTTCAACAGGTCATTGCCTCATAAGTGGCACACCCAGCGTATAAATTATTTCCTTTTGATAGATATACAATTTGCCGCGTTAATTCCTGAAATAATTTCTCCCTCAAAACCTGCATCAGAAAGCAATGAGGCTCCCGTGAGATAAATATTACTGAATCTTGTCTTGTTATTTTTGGCGGCGAAGCCTGTCGTCAAAGCATTGCGTATCTGGTATTTTGGATTAACAACGTTTCTTTGTTTTTTGGAAACAAGGATGGATTCTTCAATGTCAAGATATTCAATGTTTTCTTTTAAAAATGGCAGGAAAAATTCAAGACGTTCAATGATTGAATTGGCTGTCTGATGTAAATTATCATTGGACCAGATATCCTCCTTGTCAGGAAGAAAAATGGTGGCGGACAAAGGAATCTTGGGCGAGGAATCCGTTTTTTCACTTTGGCATGTGACCGATTCCAGAATGATAAGATTATCATCGTAGATATCTTTACGAATGTCGCTGACGACAGCCACATGTCTGGCCATTTTTTCCGGTATGCATGTTGGTTTGATTCCCAGATGAATGGTAAATGGATATTTAGAAATTTCTGTCGGCCTGATAAAATCCCCAAGACCGAAATGCTTTTTGCGACCAAGGATGAGACGCATGTTTTGCCATTTTGTGCTGACAATTAAATGATCAGCTTCAAGATTCGATGCCGTGCCGTTTTTATCAACGTACGTTATCTCAATGATATTGCCTTTTTTGACGGATACTACTTCATGGTTTTTAAGATATAGGCCTTCAGACATTTCAATTTTTTTTATCAGAGCATCAAAAAGAGACTGATTGCCCAGAGAATAATTGTAAATGCCTCGCAGGGCAGCGCAGTATAAAAAATTGGCAAAGAAGGAAGTATGATGGTTTGTTCTGAATGAAAGCAAAGCATTTTGCGCCTCCATAATTTTCTGAAAACAGATATTTCTGGAGGCAAGCCGCTTTAGTTTGTTATTAATTAATTTATTCTTTATTAGGTAAGGAGTCAGCTTAATATAATCCATGTAATCTCTGAAGTGTTTCGGCTGGATTAAAGGATGACTATATAGCCATTTTTCAGCCGCGTGTGAATTCTTTTCAAGAACATCATAGAACGATGTAATATCTTGAGCCAGATCAGGAAATTCTCTCATAAACTCTTTGATAAGAGCTTCCTTGTCGTTAAAAAAATCCAGTCTATTTTCAGGAAGAATTATTTGAAAAGAAGGATTTAATAAATTTATTTCCGGGGAAATGCCGAGGTCTTTCAAAAGCGAAAAAAATATTTGATCTTCACGGAGGCCGGAAAAAGGCGTCATATCGATATCAAAAACGAGGTCACCGATGATGCAGGAGCCCGCTAATCCGTTTTCTGAAACAAGAGCTGTTTTGATGCCTTTGGAAGAAGCAGCCGCGGCGGCTATATGAGAAGAAAGATCATCACCTATAACAATAAGATCGTACATTCAATAATTCCTATGCAAAACAATATAATGTTAACCGAGGATAAGATGATGTTCGTTTATTCCTTGATACGAACTTTACGTCCGATTACTTCAAGCCTGCCATCGGCAAAAAGCTGGATGGCTCTCGGATAAATCTTGTGTTCTTCCTTTAGAATCCGGGCTGCCAGTGTTTCTTCCGTATCGTTGTCCAGAACAGGCACGGCGCTTTGGATGATAATCGGTCCTGTATCCACGCCTTCATCAACAAAATGAACCGTGCATCCGGAAAATTTTACGCCGTATTCCAGAGCCTGTCTTTGCCCGTGCAGTCCCGGAAAGGAAGGAAGAAGAGCGGGATGAATATTCATTATTCTGCCATAGAAGGATTTCAAAAGTACAGGAGTAATGATTCTCATAAATCCGGCCAGAATAACCAGTTCAACGCCATTTTCCTTTAATATCTTTACCAGTTCCGTATCAAAACCTTCCTTGGTTTTAAAGTTTCCGTTTTTAAAAACAACAAAAGGAATGCCATGTTTTTTCGCCCTGGTGATGCCATAGGCATCGGGATTATTGCTGATGACCACTTTGATGACGGCCTTCAAAGAACCATTTTCTATATTGTCTATAATAGATTGCAGATTGGAACCATTCCCGGAAATCAAAATGCCCAGTTTCAAAAAATCAGCCATGATTTTGTTCCAGCCCCTGTAAAAGGAATAATTTCCAACCTCTTAATTTTCAGAAAAACAAACGCGTTCCTGATCCTCTTCTTTCTTTTCCACAAAGCCTATCGGATAAGCTTTTTCGCCCAGAACCTCAAGACGTTCAAGAACTTCCTGACTTTCTTTTTCGGCGACAACAATCATCATGCCGATGCCCATGTTGAAAACACGGAACATTTCCTTTTCTTCGACATTGCCCATATCCTGAATCACCCTGAAAATGGGAGGAATATCCCAACTTCCTTTTTTGATGATAGCGCGGCAAGCCTGCGGAATGATGCGGGGAATGTTTTCATAAAACCCGCCGCCTGTAATATGGACAAGTCCTTTGATATTAAAATTTTTGAAAAGATTCAGCAATGGCTTGACATAAATTTTTGTCGGTTCCAGCATTTCCAATCCGACGTTTTTTTCCAGTCCGGTGACTTTATCGTTGATGCCTAATTTCCCTTTTTCCAAGAGAACTTTCCGCGCCAGTGAAAATCCGTTACTATGAAGACCCGTGGACGCCAGTCCGATGATCCGGTCGTTCACGCTTATGGTGGAGCCGGTGATTAGTTTTTCCGATTCCACAACCCCGACACAAAAACCCGCCAGATCATATTCACCGGCTTGGTAAAAGCCGGGCATTTCCGCGGTTTCACCGCCCAGGAGCGTGCAACCGGCCTGACGGCAACCCTCGGTAATGCCTTCGACGATGCTGACGCTCTTCTCCAATTCTATTTTTCCGGTAGCAAGATAATCGAGAAAGAATAATGGTTCAGCTCCCTGAACCACAACATCATTGACCGACATGGCAACAAGATCAATACCGATAGTGTCATGTTTCTCAAGCATCTGAGCAATGCGAAGCTTGGTGCCAACGCCGTCTGTTGATGAAACCAGTACCGGGTTTTTGAGATCCACTGTGTTCAGGCGGAATAAACCGCCAAAACCGCCGATACCAGCAACCACTTCCTTGCGGGCGGTTGTTTTGATCGACGCCTTGATGCGTTCCACAAATTCATTGGCGGTGTCAATATCAACCCCCGCGTCTTTGTATGTGATATTTTCTGTCATGATGTTCCTGTATGAATTAGTATTCCATATGAAATCGGATGTGGATTTGTAACGTAAATCATTTTGTAAGTCAATCATTCCTTGCGCAAATAAAATATATTTGTTAACAAAATAATTAATTTGTCAGAAATTATACAGGTTTGCCGAGTTTATGATGCGGAGACTTCAATGAATTCACTAAAAGAGATTCTGCAAAAAATAGAGCAGCCTTTGGTTTTTGCCTCCAGAGATAATTATAAAAATCTTTCCAACATAAAAGATTTAGGGAAAATGCTTTTAAATCTTATTCCCAGGTTGAAAGATCCTGCGTTGCCGGCCGTTCATAACCATTTAAAGAATCAGATAGACGGGTTATTGGAAATATTTTCCGATTATGACTTTCAGAGACTCGAATTAAAGAAAAGCAAAATTGAAAAAGCCATTACGATACTGGAACAAATAAAGAAAGAAGTGAATTCATCAATTGAGCCGGTTCCTTTTCAACCGACAGACAGGACAGCCATCGAAAGAATCTCCGATTTAAAAGATGCCATGGCAAAACTCAAGCTGCCGGTTCAATACCTGAAGGGTGTGGGACCGAAAATGGCAGCCCGCTTTTCTGCAAAAAAAATTGCCACGGTCGAGGATTTGCTTTTCTTCCTGCCGCGGACTTATGAAGACCGAAGAGAAAGCAAAAAAATAAATCGTCTGGAAGAAGGTAAAGTACAGACGGCAGTGGGTGCCGTATTATCTGCGCAATATCGTCACTATGGAAAGAGAAAAATACTGGAAGTTGTGATCAGCGACGGTACCGCCAATCTGACGGCCAAGTGGTTTAAAGGGCAGATGTCTTACCTGCTCGGTATTTTCAAGAAGGGAGCGAAGATTATTTTCACCGGCGAGGCAAGGCCTGATTACGGAGGCAAACAGATGATTCATCCTGATTACGAAATTCTGGATGAGAAGGATGAGGATAATCTTTTAAACTTTAAAAGAATCGTCCCGGTTTATTCGGAAACGGAAGGTCTACACCAAAAATATTTCCGCAAGGTGATGAACTTCGCGCTGGAAAATTATTCCCGATATGTCGCATCGCCAATCCCTGTCAATATTTGCGATAAAAGAAATTTGATGAATATCCATGAAGCAATTTTATCGATACATTTCCCCGGCAATCATGAAGACGTGGATAAGTTTGTCTCGTTCCGTTCCGAGGCGCACCGGCGTTTGATTTACGATGAATTTTTCTTCTTTGAACTGGGTATGGCGATCAAAAAATCGGGAAGAATTCTGGATAAAGGCATTTCATTCAGGACCGGTGGCAAAATGCTGGAAAAATTTTATTCGATTTTAAAGTTCGATTTAACCGCCGCTCAAAAAAGAGTCATTGGAGAAATCCTCAACGACATGTCCAAAGATACGGCGATGAACCGCCTTCTGCAGGGAGATGTCGGAAGCGGCAAGACCATTGTTTCAATGGCAGCCATGATTAACGCTTGCGAGAATTCTTATCAGGCGGCCATCATGGCGCCGACGGAAATTCTGGCCAAACAGCATTTTGAAAATATCAGCTCGTGGGCTGAACAATTGGGATTGAAAGCGGTTTTGCTGACCGGCAGCATGACCAATGCTGTGCGTCTGGAAATACTCGAACAGATTAAAAACGGGACTGCTCATATTATCATCGGGACACATGCCTTGATTCAGGAAGGCGTCGATTTTCACAAACTGGGACTGGTTGTCATCGACGAGCAGCACCGTTTCGGCGTTATGCAAAGGGCAACGTTACGAGGCAAGGGAATCAATGCCGATGTGCTGGTGATGACGGCAACGCCGATTCCACGAACGCTCGCCATGACCGTTTACGGCGATCTGGATGTTTCTGTCATTGATGAAATGCCTCCGGGGAAAAAGCCCGTGCACACCGTCGTGCTGCCGGAAAGCAAACGGGACAAGGTTTATTTGACCGTCAGCGCTGAACTGGCGAAAGGTCATCAGGCGTTCATTGTTTATCCATTAGTGGAAGAATCGGAGACACTGGATTTGAAAGACGCGACCAATATGTCCAAGCATTTGCAGAAAGATGTTTTTCCCGAATGCCGTGTGGGATTGATTCACGGCAAGATGAAGGAAAAGGAAAAAGACGACGTTATGCGGGAATTTCTGGAAAATAAAATACAGATACTTGTTTCCACAACAGTCATTGAAGTCGGCATTGATGTGCCAAGAGCCTCTTTGATGGTCATTGAACATGCCGAGCGTTTCGGCCTTTCACAATTACATCAACTGCGCGGTAGGGTAGGGCGACGCGACATTCCTTCCAGTTGCATTCTGCTGGCCGATTATAAATGTTCAGCAGACGCGCGTAAAAGATTAAAAGTGATGGAAAAAACAACAGACGGCTTTGCCATTGCCGAAGAGGATCTGGCTATCCGCGGACCGGGGGATTTTCTCGGAACAAGGCAATCGGGACTTCCTGATTTCAGAATAGCCAGCATCATCCGCGATGCCAGAATTTTGAACGATGCAAAAGAAGATGCTTTTGCATTGGCGGCGCGCGACCCTTTTCTGGAAAAACCGGAACACACGATCTTAAAAGAAACCTTGATTTGGAAATGGCAGGGCAAACTGGATTTAGCGAGGACGGGATGAGAATAGGTATTGTAGGCATCGGCGGGGTAGGCGGATATTACGGCGGAAAACTGGCGGGTGAGTACGAAAGGTCCGAAGAACATGAAATCATATTTATCGCCCGGGGGGAACATTTAAAAACGATTCAAAAAAACGGCCTGCAACTATTTACACGTGAAGGTGATTATGTTGCCCGACCGAAAATCGCTACGGACAATCCTGACGAAGCTGGAATATTTGACGTAGTTTTCTTTTGCACTAAAAGTTATTCGTTGGAAAGTTCTGCAAAAGAATTTAGCGCCTGCATTAATAAAAACACCGTCGTGATTCCTCTCCTTAATGGTGTGAACAGCGCGGAGAGGCTTCGCAATGTTTTACCTCAGGCCACTGTCATAGGCGGCAGTGTCTATATCATAAGTCATATTGAAAAGTCGGGTATCATTAAGCAGGAAGGCGGAGCATGCAAATTGACATTCGGCTCGGATGATCAGGAATCAGCTAAAAAATATTCATACATTCTGGATATTCTATTACAGGCAAAGATTAACGCCGTATTGACGGATAAAATTTCAGAAGTTTTATGGACAAAATACTTGCTGATGTGCCCTCTGGGGTCTTTAACCGCGGCCACCGGCAAGACATACGGCGCTATTTGGGAGGACTCTTTGCTTCGGAAGAAGGCAAGTGATATGATGCTGGAAGTCGTGGCCGTCGCCAAAGCGCATCAAGTTAATTTATCGGAAGATGCAGTTGACAAAGCAATGGAAATGATAGGAAGTTTCGGCTACAACTCAAAAACATCCATGCAACTGGATTTTGAGAAAGGCCGACAGACGGAAATTGACGCACTGACTGCTTATCTTTGCAAGGCGGGCAGGGAATCAGGTGTTCCCACGCCACTGCATGATGAAATTTATGCTCAGCTTAAACAATAGTTGATGAATCAACGGATAAAAGGAGAGACATTAAATGAAAAAAATTGTTTTGGGATTTCTGATAACATCGTTTGTGTTCATCACTGCTTGCGCAGGCAGTTTAAATCATGCTGGCGCTGATAATGGTATTGCAGTTAAGCAGTTGGCGAAATCAACCAAGAGCTGGGATGGGGAATATCTTCCATATTACCTCGATGGTCAGCCGGAGGTGACGATCTTAAGAATACAAATTCCTGCCGGGGCAAAGCTGGACATGCATTATCATCCGGTCATCAACGCCGGTGTTTTGCTCAAAGGGGAGCTTACGGTCATTGCTGAAGATGGAAAACAACTGCATCTCACAACTGGAGATTCCATTGTGGAGCTGGTCAATAAGAAACATTACGGAAAAAATGAGGGAACGGAAACGGCGGAGATTATAGTATTCTATGCCGGTATCGAAAATAAGCCAATCACGATTAAATAAAAAAAATCATGGCAAGTATTACCACTACATTCTCTAAAAAAATCAAGTAGAGCGTAGCTCACGTGACCTTTAGGTTATTAGCTGCGCTTTAACGGGCATGAAGAGCCGTACTACGTTTTTGTCAAATTCCTCTGTTATTAATTAGTTAAATCTTTAAAGGTAATTTATATTTGTTTGACAAAATGGCTGTTTTTGTTATAGGAAAGACACCGCTAAATTAGTGGAAGAAATACAAAATTCTAAAATAATTTCAGGTGTGTATGATGAAGGAAATTAATATCGGTTTGATCGGTTTTGGCACCATCGGAACCGGAGTGGTAAAACTGCTTCGCCAAAACGAAGATTTGATTTCTAAAAAACTGGGTGCAAAACTTGTTTTGAAGAAAATTGCGGATATTGATGTTACCACACCGCGTACCATTAAAGTCAATAAGAGCCTCCTTACCACAAATGCCCTGGAAATAATTAATGATAAGGATATTTCCATTGTTATTGAACTGATGGGCGGATATGAACCGGCGCGAACTTTTTTACTCAAGGCCATAGACAACGGCAAACATGTGGTTACCGCCAATAAAGCGCTTCTGGCGACTCATGGAAATGAAATCTTTCCGGCAGCGCAAAAAAAAGCTGTGGATATCGGATTTGAAGCAAGCGTCGGAGGAACGATACCGATTATCAAGACTTTAAAAGAAAGCCTCGCCGCTAATAGAATAAATTCCATCATGGGCATTATGAATGGCACCTGCAACTTCATTTTGACAAAAATGACGGATGAAGACAAACCGTTTGATACGGTTTTAAAAGAAGCGCAGAGGCTTGGATTCGCCGAGGCTGATCCGACTTTTGACATCGAAGGAATTGATACCTCTCATAAAATGGCCATTATTCTTTCACTCGCGTACGGTAAAAGAGTTAATTTGAAAGATATTTATCTCGAAGGCATCACTAAAATAAGTCGCGATGATATCGCCTTTGCGCGGGAACTGGGCTACCGGATAAAACTTCTGGCGATAGCCATTCTCAAAAATGGAGCGGTGGAGGCGAGAATTCATCCAACGATGATTCCTTCCAGTCATCTTCTGGCCAATGTTAACCAGAATTACAATGCGTTTCATATCATGGGAGACGCGTCAGGTCCTGTTTTTCTTTTCGGACAGGGAGCCGGCATGATGCCGACAGCCAGCGCCGTGTTCAGCGATATCATAGACAGCGCCCGCAATGTCTTAAACGGAGCTAACAGCCGGGGACCGCTCAGGTCAATCAGTGAAACGGCAATGACTCAGATAAAATTAATACCGATGGACGATGTTGAAACAAAATATTATTTCCGTTTCTCCGCGCTCGACAGGCCGGGGGTTCTTTCCAAGATTTCAGGTATTCTGGGACAGAACAATATCAGCATCGCCGCCTGTATCCAGAAAGCGCGGGGTAAAAGAGGAGCTGTGCCGATTGTTATGACCACATACAAGGCGAAGGAAAGGGATGTCCGGAAGGCACTCCGGAGAATCGATAAACTGGACATCGCGCATGGGGAAACAATGCTCATCAGGGTTGAGGACGATTTAAATTAAATTTTTAAGAAAAGTGTTAATATCGATATGAAATACGTAATTTTGCTCGGCGATGGAATGGCCGATTATCCGACTGAAAAACTTGGAGGTAAAACTCCTCTGCAGTGCGCGTTTACTCCATTTATCGATCAGATTGCCGCGGAAGGCACTCTGGGACTGGTGGATACGATTCCTGCGGGAATCAATCCGGGCAGTGATGTGGCCACGTTAAGCGTGCTGGGTTATGATCCCCGTGAAAACTATACTGGGCGAGGACCGCTCGAAGCGGCCAGTATGGGAATAAATCTTGGACCCAATGACGTGGTTTATCGTTGTAATCTTGTAACGATCGGCGATAAGGACTCTCCAAATGCTTTTATGGATGATTTTACCTCCGGTCATATCAGTTCCCCGGAAGCCAGAGAAATTATTCTTGATATTAATAAGCAACTCGGCTCTGCCCAACTGGAATTTTTTCCAGGCGTCGGATATCGTCATCTATTTGTGTGGCGCGACGCTCAATCCGCCCCGGAAACCACGCCGCCGCACGATATTACCGGCAAGCCAATTGCGGAATATCTTCCACGCGGCAATTCTGCTGAAGAAGTAAATTCCATCATGCGCCGTGCCGCGGAAATATTAAATAATCATCCTATAAATACTAAAAGACAGGCAGAAGGGAAGAAGCAGGCCAATTCCATCTGGCTTTGGGGGCAGGGGAAGAAACCGCAGATCGTTCCGCTAACTCAAAAATATTCCATATCCGGCGGTATGATTTCCGCCGTCGATCTGCTCAAAGGCATCGGAGTTATTGCCGGATTGAAAGTGTGCAATGTTGAAGGCGCAACCGGTTATATTGATACAAACTATGAAGGCAAAGCGAAAATGGCGCTGGATGTTCTGAATTTCATGGACTTTGTTTTTGTGCACCTGGAAGCTCCTGATGAAATGGGACACGAAGGAGATGCCGAGGGTAAGATTCACGCGATTGAACTTTTTGATGAAAAAATCGTGGGGCCGATTTTAAATAAAATCGATTCTTTCGGCGATTACCGGGTAATTGTTTTGAGCGATCATCCGACGCCAGTCGATATCCGTACCCATGTCAGCGATCCCAGTCCTTTTGCGGTGTTATCTTCACTTAAAGAGGAAAACAAAGCTGCTGGTTTGCCTTTTGATGAAATCCATGCCAGAGAAAGCGGGATTTTAATTTCTCCCGGACATCTTTTGATGGAAAAATTTATAAAAGATTGGAGGAGTTTTGTCGGTTCGTAATTTCACGCAGGTCAGGGTGCTTTTTGCCGATACCGATGCCATGGGGGTTGTGTATCATACAAACTATATAAAATGGTTTGAACTGGGACGTAATGAATTAATGCGACAACTCGGAGTTCCTTATACGGAATTGTCGAAGCTTGGCTTGGATCTTCCGTTGATCAATGTCAGTTGTGAGTATTTGAAGTTTGCGCTTTACGATCAACTTTTAATTGTTGAAACGGAATTTGAATATATCAGGAAAGCAAGGATCAGATTTAATTCTCGTATATGGGATGAACACAAGGAAAATCTTCTTGCGGAAGGCTGTACTATTCACGTATGCACCAATAAAGACGGAAAATTACGCAGGATACCTCATCTGCTTCTTGAATGGATAGAAAAATATAATATTAGCAAAGGGGAATGATATGGCGGCAAAATTATCAAAACAGGATTTGGAAGGACCGGACGCTTTTCAATCTACAATAGAATTAATCAGTGACTATATCTCCGAAAATAAAAAACGTTTTTATTCCATTGTTACAGCAATTATTATGGCTACAGTTATTGCAACGGGGATTTATATGTACTGGAACCATTATCAATATTCTGCAAAAGAAATGTATGCCAGAGCAAATGACAACCTTGTTCAAAATATTGAAAATCCGGAAAACGCAAACAAAAATATAAAGCTATTTCAGGAATTGGTTGAAAAATACCCTCACAGTTGGAGCGCCCGGATGGCACATTATCATCTGGGTAATATTTATTACAATCTGGGCGAATTTGATAAGGCTATTACCGATTATAAAAAATTTGTATCTTCCCGTATATCCGATAAAGCGGGCATCAAGTTTTTCGCCCTGACGTCCATCGGATATTCCTACGAGGCCAAGAAAGATTACAAAGAAGCGCTGGAATATTTTGAAAAGGCATTGAAAAGCAACAATGCGGGATTTGAATCGGTTGCGTACAGTAATATCGCCCGGATTTACGAACTCATGAATGATAAAAAAAACGCGCTGGAAAGTTATAAAAAAGCTCTTGAAACAGCTTCGGACACTTCCAAAGCTGTTTTTATCAAGTATAAAATATCGTCTCTCAGTTAAATCCGGAGGTTTTCGTTTTGAAAGTTTTAATGTCTGGCAATGAGGCTATTGCCCGGGGAGCTTATGAGGCCGGTGTCCGGTTTGCCGCTGCTTATCCCGGCACTCCCAGCACGGAAATATTGGAACAGTTTTGCAAATATGACGGCGTATACGCGGAGTGGTCACCCAATGAAAAAGTGGCTGTTGAAGTTGCCATTGGAGCGGCACTGGCCGGAGAAAAGGCCATGGCGGTGATGAAACACGTCGGCGTCAATGTTGCTGCCGATCCTATCTTTACTGTCAGTTACACGGGCACAAACGGAGCGCTGGTTATTATCAGCGCGGATGATCCATCATTGCATAGCTCTCAAAACGAACAGGACAATCGTAATTACGCCCGCTTCNNGAAATAAGCGAAAAGTTCGACACGCCGGTTTTTTTGCGTTCTACAACCAGAGTTTCTCATTCAAAATCTGTGGTATCTCTTGCAACGCCTGAAGAATACAAAGATAAAACGGGTTTTGTTTATGACGTGGAAAAATATGTCATGGTGCCTCACTGTGCCCGTCTGCGAAGGGTGGAGGTGGAACAACGCCAGCAGGCATTGAAAGATTTTGTGGAAACTTTTCCGGAAAACAAAATGGAAATTAACAGTCCTGATATAGGAATTATCACAGCAGGAATGCCTTATAATTATGCCAAAGAGATTTTTCCCGATTATTCTTATCTGAAACTGGGAATGGTTTACCCATTGCCTGAAAAACTAATCCGTAATTTCGCGTCCAACGTTAAAAAGATTTACGTTGTTGAAGAGCTGGATCCTTTTCTGGAAGAACAGATTAAAGCCATGGGAATTAAAGTAATTGGTAAAGAAATTTTTCCCTTCACCAATGAATTTGACCCCGGCGTTATTAAAAATTCAATTCAGAAAAATACTAAAGAAGCGGCTTCAACTTATCAAGAAAACCTGTCGCCGCGTCCACCGAATCTCTGTCCCGGCTGTCCGCATCGCGGATTATTTTACGCATTAAAAAAGCAAAAAGCCTTTGTGCATGGCGATATCGGCTGTTACACCCTGTCTTATATGAAGCCGCTGGAAGGATTGCACTCCTGTATCTGCATGGGCGCCAGTATCGGTATGGCTCATGGCATGAGCAAGGCCATGAAGGAAAAAGGGAAGGGCAAGGTAGTCGGCGTCATCGGTGATTCCACCTTCCTGCATTCAGGCATAACGTCACTTTTAAATATGGCTTATAACCAAAGCGACGCTTTAATCATCATACTGGATAACAGCACCACAGCCATGACCGGCATGCAGGAGCATCCCGGAACTGGTTATACTCTGATGGGTAAAGAGGCAAAAAAAGTTAATCTAAAGAATTTGATTTCATCTCTAGGAATTGAAAATATAAAGATTATTGATCCTTTTAATCAGAAAGAGACAAGAAGCGTCATTAAAGAAGAGCTGGCTAAAGACGGGCCTTCCGTAATAATTTCGCAAAGCCCTTGCGTCTTGTTTAAAAGAGCCAATATTAAACCGAAACCGGCGCTGAAAGTTGATCCTGATAAGTGCGAAGGTTGTAAGGCGTGTCTCGGTTTGAATTGCCCGCCCATTTCCTGGAAGAAAGGAATAACAAAGGAAGGCTCAAAGAGAAAAGGGATTTCGTTTATTGATGAAACCTTATGCAACGGGTGCGGTTTATGCGCGCAGGTCTGCAAGTTCGGCGCTATAAGTTAAGTTAAAGGAATAAAGTTAAATGTCTGACAATGAAGTAAAAGGCATATTATTTGCCGGTGTCGGCGGGCAGGGTATTTTACGGGCAAGCGATATCATCTGCGAAGTGATAATGGAAGCAGGATTGGATGTCAAAAAAAGCGAAGTCCACGGCATGGCCCAGCGCGGCGGATGTGTCACCAGTCATGTTCGTTACGGTAAAAAAGTTTATTCCCCGCTGGCCGAGCCCGGAAGTATACAGACGCTTGTTTCTTTTGAAAAGATGGAAGCCCTGCGTTATTTGATGATCCTCAAAAAAGATGCCGCCATAATCGTGAATACCGAAGAAATTTACCCTCCGGCGGTAAATATGGGTGACGCGACGTATCCTGAAGATGCCATTGATTTTTTAAAAAAGCATTATCGAAAGGTAATAAGCTTCAATGCTGGCGAACTGGCGCAAAAAGCGGGCAATATTAAAACAACTAATGTGGTTCTTCTAGGCGCTTTATCAAATCTTATGAATATTGATAAATCAATCTGGCAGAATGTTATTAAAAAATCTTTTCCGGAAAAATTGGTAAAAATCAATTTAACCGCTTTTCAAATGGGAATTGATGCTTAAATTAGTTCATGAATATTCATTAACAAACAAATTGATATATAAGGGTTAAATATATAATGGCAGAAGATTACTATCAGGTTTTGGGCGTGGATAAAAAGGCATCAGCCGACGAGATAAAAAAAGCATATCGTAAACTTGCCTTGAAATGGCACCCGGACAAAAATCCTAATAATAAAAGTGCGGAAGAAAAGTTCAAAAAAATCAGTGAAGCTTACGCCGTTTTAAGCGATACGGAAAAGCGTAAGCAGTACGATCAATTCGGATCGGCCGATCAGTTCCGTCAGCAATATTCTCAGGAAGATATTTTCCGTGATTTTGATCTTGATGAAATTTTACGAGGATTCGGATTTGGCGGAGCAAGAGGAGGAGGTAGGACAACATTTCGGACAACGAGAAGGGGAGGCAGCAGCACCCGTGATGATTATGACGATCCCTTTGCCGGTCTATTTGGCGGCGGTATGGGCCGAGGCCGTCAGCAATACGCGAATATGCCCCAAAAAGGTCAGGACGCTGAATATAACTTATCGATTACATTAGAAGAATCTGTGTTCGGCGCCGAAAAGAAGATATCTTTTCAACTTGAAAACCGCGTAGAGGATATCAGTGTCAAAATACCTGCCGGAATCAGTACCGGTAAAAAACTCAGATTACCCGGAAAAGGACTGTCCGGATACAATGGCGGTCCAAGCGGAGATTTATACTTAAATATAAATGTATTGCCACATCCTATTTTTGCCCGAGACGGCAATGATCTTTATATTGAAAAAACAATAAAATTCACCCATGCAGCGCTGGGAACGACAATTGATGTTCCTACGCTTGAGGGAACTACCAAACGAATTAAAATTGCCCCTGGAACTCAAAACAACACTAAAATCCGTATGAAGGGTTATGGCGTCCCCGGATTAAAAGGCGCTCCCAAAGGGGACCAATACGTAAAGATTAATGTTGATGTACCCAAGAAGTTGACGGATAAGCAGATTAAACTTATTGAGCAACTAGCTTCAGATGGAATATAAAAATTTGTTTGTCATTTGCGAGATCACGACAGTGATCGTGGGAATCTAATATATATCAGTTATTTACATCTTCTCAGAGTCCACCATCAGCTATCTTTCAATTTAACTATACGTCCTATAAGATATGTTATGTAAACATAATGCGGGTTAATGTTTGGTGGTGATTATTTTCAAGCTTCTAATTTTATCCTACTCATATTGCTTTACATAACCATACACAGCGTATGGCTGTTCAGGGCGATTTGAGCCATGAAATAGTTTTTCGATCTGATCATTTGAGTATTCCCTTTCTCCCCATATTGCCCAAATAAGAATGAGGTCATTCCTCTCAAGATACATTTTTAACAAGTCTTCACGCATGAAGAACATAGACTGATTATTACCATAGTCATTGCCATGATCAGAAATATTGAATGTGGCTTTTACACCATGCCGTGTGAATAAATCAAAAGTCTGTGGTTGCCCGATTAACTCTAAATCGTAAGAAATCTCTTTTGATAACATAGTCGCATGACCTGCATTGCTCGCATCGGTATGGTAGCTTTCCCAGCCAAAATCACAAACAGGAATTAGAACTTTGAATTTTGCATACTCTTTTTCTATCTCATCAACCTCTATCGAAACATCACGAGTTTCAATTCTCTCAATATCTTTGCCACTAAGTTGTTTTTCTTTTAATTCTCCAATTGTATCGCCGAATAAGCGAAGTCTAACCAGATCTATCTGAGTAAATTCTAATTTCTTGCCATCCAGATATAATTTTTGTTGGGTGCGCTGAACCTTAATAGTTTTTTCACCTGTTAGAAATAAGAACTCACTCAGACCATTTTGGGGGTATGTATCGCACCAAGGAATTTCTCCCGCGAAGGTGTAAATAACTTCTGGCTTTTCAGGAAGCCACCGACCGCCAAGGTCTTGTTTAGATAGATGATCAAGAAAAGAAGCAGCATTTTTTTTATCCACTAAAAAACTTCGGATGAAGCAGAACAATTGTCGCCCACGCTTTTTATCCTGCTGGGAAATGTATCCATCCAATGTAATCCATGGTCCTATTTCTTCCTGTAATTTCTCAAGTCGAAGATATGGATTTAAGTTAGGTGGCGGTCCATTTGCGATCCATTCCTTCATTGCCATTTCTGGATCACCAAGTAAATCTTCTTGTATAAGATGCATAGTGGCTACACGTTTAGGAAAACTGGGATCAATATCTACAGAGGAAGTTCGCCCCTTCCAGTCTTCAAGCGTTCTCTGATCATGTAAAAATCCAGACATTTCAAAATACGCGATCCATGAATATTTTTTCCCATATCTATCAACCTTCTTTCCGTCATTTCCAATTCGTGGCCCATAATGTTTCCTTTCAATTATACTTTCTACATCTTTGAATAGTTCGCAAGACCATCCGAGTTGCTCAATGCGCCATAGAATTTGCGCCCTAACCTTTCGATAGCCCTCATGTTCATAATTATAGTTTCCACGACCTGGTACTAAACGACCTAACGTATAGTTCTCGAAATCCATGCGAAAGGGTGTATCATGTCCATGAAGTTCTCCTTTCGAATTTTTACTTTCACCCCACACGCGAAGGCCTCCATCACTGAAGGGTGGTCTGGTTCTCTTTACCTCTTCATCCGTGAATAAGCCGGGATTATGCAACATTGCTAGTTCAATAATTCTTGTTTCGTATTCCCTCATTAATAGATGTGTTGTGCCAAATGGTGCATCTTCCGCAAAAACAGCATTATATATACTTCGCGCATACCTTGGTAATATTGTTTTTCTGAAAGTGTCATCCTGTATGTCGACATGACGCGCCATTGCAACGCCGTAACACGCAGCAAGCATCCGTTCTGAAACATATGGGTCGTTAATCTGAAGGGATCTTATACTTTCTTCAAACAATGCCGAGGGATCACCTCTGCCAAACCAATACAGTGCACGTGTCGCAAAGTCGCGAAGTTCTCTATCTGTGGAAGTCAGGAGCCACATGAGCCATATAGCACGAAGTCGATCTGATGGTGTCCTAGTCGCCAGATTTTCTTTCCATCTCAGTTCTATTGCGAGTAGATCATTAAATCTTTCAGTACGAGTTTCTCTGATCCATTCAGTCCAATTTAGATCACGCTCTGAAATGGACATTTCACGAAGGGCGATGTCAAGAAACTTAGCATTGAGCGGGTGATTAACGGCACACCTAATTCCCTGAAGTAGAAAAAATGGGTGGCTTCCAGTCTTTGGCTTCTTTTTGAATAGCGTCAAGAGAGCAGCAACTGTGTCTTGATCTAAGTATGCCGCCTCTAGGTTTGTAGTAAACAAGAGCGCCGCATTCTTCAAAGTATTTGGTATTTCTTTCCAAATCTGCTTGCCATGTATACGACGAGGCGCAAGAGTGACAAGAGCGACAAATATATCGCGTGCCAGTTTGTGACTATTTTCACCCATAAATGAAGCGATGGCTTCTGGTTCTTTGAGCCATTCGAATGTTATGTCTTGAATGTTTTTTTTAAGGAGTGAGTCAGCAATAATGTATCCACCGAGGGCATCATATGTCGTTGTGATTGCATATTCGCCTGGTTCAACTCCAGGGTTTCTAAATATGATTCCTTCTTGTGCGAGTAAATTGACGATACTGCTATCCCATGAGCGAGTCGTGTCAGACACAGTCTCGCGATAGCTTTTTTCTATGGTCTCACGATGTTTACCTTCCCACAACTGGATGCCAAGCTTGTAAACAGCCAACTGAACATCATCGACACTGTATGAATAGCTGAGATTTGACAACTGTGAAATTCGTTCACAGGCATTGAAAATATACTTTTCAAAAAGTGGTGCTAGAGATGCGGGGAAATAATCTATATTAACTTCTGATTCTCGCTTGGGGTTGGTGACTTGGCAAAATATTCTTAAGGTTAGAGGATGCTGCAATAGATCCACCGGAACCTCTGCATCACCTGGGTTGATTTTGAAGTGGTTAAAATACTTTTCAATCGCGTCATCGACATCGCCACCAAAGCCTTCGCTTTCGATTTTCTTTACGTCAGAGGGAAGAGACATAACTGCAAATGATTCCCTATCATTTGCCTGCGATTCTTGTCGCCAAGCCTGTGTATCGCGCCGACGTTCACCCGTACGTAAAGTGCAAACAACCAATACATTGGGGTATCTTTTTACAATCTCATTAAGTTCGGCCAGAGCCGATTTCCAATCTTTGGGGTTTTCTGCTTCATTGAGACCATCGATTAAAACAGGCAGCCGACAACCTGCACGCTTGCCGGCCGAATCCAGCGATGCAAGCAGCTTTGTCATGCTGGTCAGGGGATTGCCACTAATAGAAAAGTGATGCACAAGGTCATCAAGTGTTTGACCTCTGTGAAGATCACATCCACGCAATAAGACGCCCGCTGGTCTGCCCTCTTGAGGCGCGGTCAGTTGAGCTGCGAGTTGGGTCTTTCCGCCGCCAGCATCGGCCAATAATGCAACTAGGCCAACCCCAAGAAACTCTTCGGCTTCATTCAACAACTCTTGCGCAATTCGCATGTCACTTAGAGCGTTAGTTGCATCTAATGAAATTGATAGAGACAAAGTGCGTAGACGCCGTGGCATGGATTTAACATCCATGCCGATTAAGGTTTTCCGCTCGCTAAGTTTTTGTAGTATAACTTCAAGGTCACCGGAGGCGAGTATTTCATGGAAGCGAAGAAGCGTGTCAGCGAAAGCGGAGCATGCTGTCACAAAAGGTTCGATCATCTTTTTTAATTCAGTTGCTGCGCCGTCTTTGTTGAGCGACATCGCGTCTATTGCTTTACTTAAGCGCTCTCCTACTGCTATCAGTTGTTCCCATGACCCAGGTTCACCAAGCATTCGCCGAATAGTGCGCTCGGCATCAACCGGTTGATGCACGGGTTCCAACCAGCGTTCTCGAATTGGCTGGACTGCTACACGATGCTGCTCTTCTAAATTACGTGGCGTTATAATCAGCTCTCCAAAGTAAGTGCTTCTTAAAAGCAATCCATCACCATTCAGATGTGTATCAAGCTCTTCTTCAGCCCAAAGCGTAAGTTTCATTTTGGTATGAAGAGCATAAAACCAATCTTGATCATTCTTACTTAACGTGTAAGGCGTCCAGAGAATCCAATCTGTAATTCCAGGTAGGCTATTTTCGGTAGTGCGGAGCGATGACTCAATGTCTTTGCGACTGGCGGATGTAAGGTCACCACTTGATGTTCGTCTATGAAATTTGCACTGCCACCCAAACCACTGGGGAGAATCTCCAAGTGGACAGGCTTTAGTCAGCTTGATATGGAACTCAACGCCAGGCTGATTTGAAAGTGCCTTGAACTGGCCAAAGCGTCCATAATGCAACTGCATAAGGCCGCGGCAAATATTTTCAAAGTTTTTACTAATGCTCCCAGGAAGAGAATTAAACGCTGTCCAATTTAGAGATGGCATACTTACTTGCCCCGTCCATATTCAGCTTCTGGGTAATCATGTGCCGAATATAGTTCGACCTTTGCACCCTTTTCTAACATCAACTTGAAAAAGGCTGAAACTTCTGATTCTTCAGTTGTAAGAATAATCTTGTTACCTTCCACTTTTGTGCTGATATCATAAAGAAATTGCTCAAGCTCAGAAGGACTAAGTCCGTAGCAGTTTATTTCCCGTAGGAAGTCCAAGACATCGTCACCAAATCGATCGCGGGAGGTGCCGATGTCAATCTTACCATCAAGCCCCTTCGTTAACTGTTCGATTAACTTTTGTGTCTTTTCAGCATCTTCAGCAGTCTTAAAATGCCCTATCATGACGAGATTCGACGAATGCTCAGACCCATAGCCATGCCATATTTTCATTGCATTCACTCCTTCTTAAATATTTTTAATTTATTGAACGCATCCATCACACCTTTTTCTTGAATAAGGATGCCTTCTGTATCGTAGGATGTTTGTTTTATTATACCTGACGCATCAATATGCGCAAAGGCAACAAGGCCCGTCTCAGAGCTTAGTGGATTACAAATAGGAAGTCCTTCAGCGCCATTTTCACTAATTGCTAGAGGAAGACTCCCGTGATATGCGTTTACCCATTTCCGTAATGTGATGGTGGTCTTCTCATCTATGCCTACACCCTTTCCTACAGCTAATTCAGGTAGTAATAAAAATTCGGACGCTCCAATATCTGTGGCTAAATGAACAGCAGTGTCAAGGTCGCCGATTGTCTTTGAGTTAACAACAAAATTAATCCCGAAACGAACAATACGTTTAAGTGCAGTGATTCGATCAATCAATGTATCAAATGGTCGACATCGGATGGATTCATATGTGGGTCCAACTCCATCCATACTCACTCTGACAAAATGGAGATGGCCACTAAGTTCATACAGTAGTTGATCGTTTAATCGATGAGCATGTGTGGTCATAGTTACTGCAAGATTAGTCTCTCGCACAGCGTAGGCACATATTTCCAACAACCTCGGATAAAGAGTTGGTTCTCCTCCGCCGAAACCCACGCCAATGCACCCATTGGCATCCAGTTCGTCAAGCCAGCTAGTCAATTTATCGAAGGAGAGCATCGCGGGAAATTTGGATACATAACAATGAGGACATTTTAGATCGCAGGCATTAGTTAACGCCACCGATACTTGTCGTGGTGCTGACGACCACATATTTATTGGTGGTTTGATTTCATCAACTAGAAAATTTATTCCAGTAATTCTATTAAAGAAATGCAGACCGGCCGGTCCAGTGCGGACCTTTAAATGGCACTTTAAAGTTTTTGATAAATTATTGTCTCTGTCCATGTTATCGATTTAGTAGAACTAAATTTTAATATGCGAATTCACTATTTTCGGCAATTTAAAAATTATGCATATTGAAGAATTGCAAGCATCAAAGCACTCTTGATTGATAGTTGTCAATATTAATTCATATTTATCTCTTCAATGCTACTCAACACAGAAAATGTCAGGGCTCAGAGCCACCGACGCACCCTCCCCTTGTATTCGGCATATGCCTCTCCGAATATGGCCGCCAGCGCCCGCTCTTCAGGTTTTATTTGGAAGCGGTTGATGTAAAGCACGAATGCGACCGGCCCCATGAGCGCCCAGGCAGAAAGAATGAATCAACCGAATATTTAACTTTCCTGATTATCTTTCGGAAATTGCGATATTATTGAGTTGCCCGAAAGCTTTTCCGGCATGGAATTGATGGCTTGCCTTGTCCTCTTGCCAATTATGAGACCAATGAATACCGCTTTCGGCATCTTTTCGTGCTTTTTAGGCTTCATCTGTAATAAATGGCTTTTGTTCTCTCCCCTCTTTCGACAATTTAGCCTCTATCAAACCAATTGCCTCTGTTTCAATTTTGCAAAGCAATTGAATTTGTTGATCTGATGGCATTGAAGAAGGCATCACAATTCTAAAAGGTCTGGTTTTTTCGCCTTTTAAAGATTTATTGAGAATAATAGCGGCCAGTTTTTCGCTGGCCTGCTCTGGTGTGGCATTGTCGGCACAACCTACTGCTGTTATACCATTATATTTTATGCACATTTTAAAAACATAATGCTCTGCCATAGGCAGTAATGGTTCATCTTCCGACAAAGGACTGAATTGAACGGGGCGGAGAAGTTCGTCAGTAGATTGGTGCGTGATGTTAATCCTGGTCATGTCTTGAGTGGGTGTGTACTGATTATGGTATTGAGAAGTATCCGGCAACGTGGATGAGGGTGTGTTTCCGGGTGAGTTTGGAGTTATGTCAGGAATTTTTACATTAGGAGGCAATTCGACTGGCAATAAATTGATAAGGTTCCCGAAATTAAGCGACGTACCTTCGGTATGCCCTACTCCTACACCGCCCTGAATCAGATAAAAAAAGGATATGAATAAAATAAGATATAAATTGATTATTGCTCTTTTTCTAAAACTCTTTAAAATCATTGATCTACTTCCACTTGTTTAAGTAAAACTAGATTTTTTTCCTTCTTCCGACGACTGCGCAGATGACATCATAGAGTTTCT
>DJVN01000250.1 GCA_002441205.1 Syntrophaceae bacterium UBA6255
AAGCCGGCGCGTTCACCGATGCGAAGAAAGACAAAGCCGGACTTTTTTCTGTCGCCAGAGGCGGAAGCATTTTCTTCGATGAAATCGGCGAAATCAGCCCGGCGTTTCAGGTTCGCCTGCTCCGTGTGCTTCAGGATCAGGTCTATCATCCCCTGGGATCAACCAGAGATGAAAAGACGGATGTGCGCATTATTGCCGCCACCAACAAGAATTTGCAGGAACTGGTCAATGCCGGTTCTTTCCGGGAGGATTTGTATTACCGGATCAATGTCGTCTGTTTGTCCTTACCGCCTTTGCGTGAACGCCGCGAGGACATTCCGCTTCTGGTCGATCATTTCATTCGTAAAAATAATTTGCTGCGCGAGAAAAAAATTACCGGCTTCAGTGAGGAAGCGCTGGCTATCCTGATGTCTTATGACTTTCCCGGCAATATCCGGGAATTGGAGAATGCGGTTGAACACGCTTTTGTTTTGTGTCGCGAAGGTCGAATTACGCCGCATTGCCTGCCGGATACGATGATCGGAGCGATACATTCCGAGACGAAGCAATTAACTGTGAATGGCGCAATTAAAACAATGGAATCCAAAGCGATCCGCGAGGCGCTGGAACGCAATCATTATAACCGGCTGGCCGCCGCCCGTGATCTGGGAATGCATAAAAGCACGCTTTTCCGGAAAATAAAAATTCTTGGTATTAATTTGCCCACCAGGGATGGACGATCTAAATCACAGGTATGAACCCCAGGGCAAGCCCTGGATTCTAATTCCGCAGCAAGCTGCGGGGTATTATATCCATGCTTATGCAGGATAATTCGATCCGCAAGTTTCAGCGCACTGCGCTTCTGAAACTTGGATCTCATTACCCTCCGCTTTGCGGGATTGTTCGACTTACAAATTTCAATTCACTTCGTTTTTGAAATTTGAGTCTCACAATAAAAGATACGGTCTCAGAGTCGCATAGACGCAACTCTACTTGCGCTTATAGTCGCATCAACGCTACCCTTTCTTGATTATTAACAGTACTCCCTCCGACGATAAATCATTTAACTGTCTGTAATTATATTTGTTTTGTGTTTAGTTTGAAATTTTAGGCATTTGGCACGTAAAATGCTGAATATATAGCATGAAGATTGAAAGCCAACGAAAAATCGCCCTTGCCGTGTGGGGCAATATCATTTCGCCCGTTTTTGATTCGACCCGCATGGTGCTGATCGCGGAAATTCAGGACGGTAAAGTGGTAAGCAATCGTCACGAATGGCTGGGACCGGAGTTGCCCTATTCGCGCGCGTTGAGGTTATCCGGATGGGACATACGGGTTTTAATTTGCGGGGCTATTTCTGTTGGATTCGCGCGTACGATTGAAGTTTACGGCATTGAGGTCGTTCCGTTTATATCCGGTGAAGCGCAACAAGTTCTGGATGCTTATTTAAACGGGAATTTGAGAACGGATGTATTTTGTATGCCGGGATTTAGAGGTGGCCGCCGCAATCGTTTTAGAGGTGGCAGAAGATAAAAAAAGCATATTAAAAAAAAGGAGGATATTATGCCAAGAGGAGATAGAACAGGTCCCGCAGGAATGGGACCCATGACAGGACGCGGTGCAGGTTATTGCGCAGGCTATTCGGTACCCGGATTCGCCAATCCGGCCCTGGGCGGGGGTTATGGATTTGGCTTTGGCCGAGGTTTGGGTTTAGGTTTTCGCGGCGGTCGCGGAGGCGGCAGAGGCGGGCGTTGGGGTGTTCCCTATGCCGGTTATGGATACGCAGCGCCGTTAGCCGCTCCCTATGTAGCGGCCCCGACAAGGCAGCAGGAAACCGAAGCGCTTAAGGAGCAGGCAAAGTATTTTGAAGATTCCCTCGCGGAAATTAAAAAACGCATCAGTGAATTGGAAACTGAAAAACCTAAAAAATAAGCGCATCGCGTAAATTTTCACAGCAGTAAGAGAAACGGGATAGGCCGCCGTATATCCGGCGGTTTATCTTTCTTAAAGGGCATCAACTTTACGAGAAGGAGAAATATAATGACCGTTAAAATTGACGAAAACAAGTGTACCGGTTGCGGATTATGTGTTGAGGTTTGTCCCGTTAATGCCATAACCATTGACGAGGTGGCAAAAATAGATACGGAAATTTGCACAGGTTGTTGCGGTTGCATGAATGAATGCCCTAATGACGCCATTTTCGTGGAAAAGAAAGATGCCGTATCATCTTCCCGGAGAAATACCTCCCCTTTGCGTAAGCCCATTGTGCAATCTGCAAAACCGCTGCCTGCTTACCGGAATTTTAGTCAACAATCCGGTTTTCAACCGGTTGAAAGAAGTGGTGGAATCCTGGAGCAAGTCTTTGATTTTTTCGGAAGAGCCACAAATTCAGGTCGCGGCCAAAGGCGTGGACAGGTACAAGGTCGCGGTGGCGGTCGAGGCGGCAGAGGCGGTGGTCGCGGCGGCGGTCGTGGTGGTGGCAGGAATTTATGATGGAAATAAAAGAAACCATCCCATTTGATAGTGCGGCACTGAACAATCACTTCGCGCAGTTTCTTTAGAAACTTGAATCACAGGTGACGCGGCAAAGCAGGCAAGTATCAAAACCGCCTTCAAACAGGAAGGCGGCAGTCGGTAATAAAATTTAAATAATTCGATGGAAACTAAAAAATAAGAAAGGCCTCTTTACAAGTACCGATGTAAAAAGTGCGGTGAGCAATTTGAAAAAGTGGTTTCGATATCAGAAACCAATAAAAAGCAAGTCTGTCCCCATTGCGGCGGCAAAGATACTGAAAAAATGTTTTCCGTTCTTGCTGCCAAGTTTTCATCTTTGTCTTTTCCCGGAATTCTATGTAGTGACCGATTCCTTTAAAGTATAAATGTTTGCTGACTACGGTCGTGGCCATTATCTCTTATTAATAAAATTGAGAAAGTATGATATAAAAAACATGTTTAGAATCATTGTCTGTTTTTGAGAAAAATGAAAAACCCATTAAGGAAGGAGTATGAGATTATGAAAATTGCTATTACATCAGCCGGCCCAACACTGGATGATTCCGTTGAAGCTCGCTTCGGGCGATGCGCTTACTTTTTAATCATTGATCCGGACACGTTGGATTTTGAAGCGATTGAGAATCCCAACATTGCGCTGGGAGGAGGCGCCGGCATTCAATCCGCCCAATTGATGGCTAATAAAGGTGTGAAAGTTGTATTGACCGGTAATTGCGGCCCCAATGCTTTTCAGACCTTCGGCGCGGCAGGAATTCAGGTTATTACCGGCGTTACAGGTCAGGTAAAGCAAGCGGTTCAGGCGTATAAATCCGGTGCAACAACAAGTGCCGCCGGCCCCAATGTTCAGAGTCATTTTGGCATGGGGAGTGGTAAGGGAAGAGGCGGCGGTCGAGGCGGAGGCATGGGAGGCGGCAGAGGCGGCGGAATGGGGAGAAATTTTAGCGGTTAAGATGTTTCCGAAACCGGCCACTTTAAAACAGAATGTCATACGGAGGGGGATTAAAGGAATTTTTATAAAACAGACAGGAGACACGCTATGGCATTGATGAATGCGAAGCAGTATGAATCAAGTTTAAGAAAGTTGAACATGGACGTTTGGATGTTCGGCAAGAAGGTGAAAAACGTTGTTGATAACCCGATTATCCGCCCCTCCATGAATGCGGTTGCCTTGACCTATGAATTGGCAAATAAACCGGAGCATGAAGATATCATGACGGCAACCTCGCATCTTACGGGAAAGAAAGTCAATCGTTTTTGCCACATTCACCAGAATACGCAGGATCTGGTCAAGAAAACCAAAATGGGCCGGCTTCTGGGAATGCAGACGGGATGTTGTTTCCAGCGCTGTGTCGGCATGGATACCCTGAACGCTTTGTCGATTACGACTTACAATATCGATGCGAAATACAAAACGGAATACAATAAGCGATTCCTGAAGTACCTTCAGTACGTTCAGGAAAACGACTTCACCTGCTGCGGGGCGATGACGGATACGAAGGGAGATCGATCCCTTGCGCCGCACCAGCAGAAGGACCCCGACATGTTTCTGCATGTTGTGGAAGAAAGAAAAGACGGCATCGTTGTCTGCGGAAATAAAGACCATCAGACCGGCGCCGTAAATTCCCACGAGATCATCACCATGCCCACCATTACGATGAGGGAAGAAGACAAAGATTATGCGATTTCCTTCGCCATTCCCAGCGATACCAAAGGGCTGACCTACATCATGGGGCGCCAGTCGTGCGACACCCGGAAGCTGGAGGGCATGACCATCGACCGGGGCAACATGTACTACGGCGGCCATGAGGCTCTGGTGGTGTTTGATCATGTCTTTGTTCCCTGGAAACGCGTCTTTATGTACAAGGAATATGATTTTTCCACCGAACTGGTGGAAAATTTCGCGGCTTACCACCGTCAGAGTTATGCGTGCAAAAGCGGCGTCGGCGATGTTCTGATCGGTGCGACACAAACCATCGCGGAATATAACGGCGTGGAAAAAGCGGCTCATGTCAAAGACAAAATTGTGGAGATGAATCACCTCAACGAGACCCTCTACTGCGGCAGCATCGCGTGCGCATCGGAAGGTCACAAAGAGGCCTGTGGGACTTATCTGGTGGACGTTCTTCTGGCCAATATCAGCAAGCACAATGTCACCCGTTTCCCCTATCTCATTGCCAGGCTGGCCCAGGATATCGCAGGGGGTATCATGGTGACGCTTCCTTCGGCAGCCGATTTCGATTCTCCGGAGATTGGCAAATGGCTTAAGAAATATTATCAGGGGAAAGCCGATGTTAAAACAGAGGATCGGATGCGCATTTTAAGACTCATCGAAAATCTCACCCTTGGCACTGCAGCGGTGGGATATCTGACGGAATCGATGCACGGTGCAGGGTCGCCTCAGGCACAGCGGATTATGATCACCCGAAAGATCAATATCAAAGAAAAACAAAAAATAGCTAAACAATTATGCGGGGTTGAAAAAGGAAATCAATTAAACTGAAGAACACCTTGTAGAACAGGTCAATGTGGAAAACGTTATTGGCCAATAGTTTTATAAAATGCGTCCACAAGAATAAGACTCGTTAATATTTTTTTTCGGCATTGATCTGGATCAATGCAATTCGTTTCCTGTTTTGATAGAATTTTTAAAAAATAGAAACTTGTCAAGAAGGAGAAAAAATGCCTCTTTACGAATATCAATGTAAAAAATGCGGCAAGCGATTTGAGAAAGTCGTTTCCATATCAGAAGCCGATACAAAGCAAGAATGTCCCTATTGCAACGGCAAAAACACAGAAAAATTGCTTTCTGTCTTTGCGGCCAAATCTTCCTCTTCATCATCTGCCGGAATTTCAGGCGGTGGCGGATTCACCTGAGGGACCAGCGGTTGCTGATCGCGGTCGCGGTCTTTCTTTTGAAAATATAAAAGAATACAAAAATTTAGCCCTAAACTTAAGGATGCCCGGGCGCGTGATGAAAATTCGCAGAATTGGGCTGAAGTATTGCGGGGGTTGTAAACCCCAGTACGATCGGGTGCAGACAGTAGCATCCCTTCAAAAACGGCTCGCAGAAAAAATTGAACTGGTTTCGTACGAAGATCCGAAAACAGAGGGAACGATGGTTGTGGCCGGTTGTCCCACCGTCTGCGTTGACCTGAAACCCTTTGAAGGACGTCCCCTGTGGGTTGTAGCCAGCCTGCAGGAGATTGAAGACTTTATCGAGATCATGAGCAGTGATGATCATCCGCCATCATAAGCGGTCCCATCAAAATATAAACAATCAACGAAGGGAGGTGCTCGCAATGGAAGAACAAAAATCCAATTTTATAAAGAGTTTCAATCCCCTCTGGTTTGCCACGGTTCTTGGTTTTGGCGGCATAGCTTTGGCCTCGGTTTTAGTGGCAGAGATATTCCATATGCTGTGGTTGAATCCATTAGCCACAGCGTTGGTTTATTTTAACCTGGCCCTGGTTGTTTTTCTATTTATAATCTGGGGCATGAGAGTGGTCTTGTATTTTAATGCTTTTATGGAAGATTTAAAACATCCGGTCCTGGCAGGTTTTCACTCCTTAATGCCGGCGGCCATCGTCATGGTTTCTCTTAATTTCTCGAAAATTGGGCAGGCTTTTTCTCTGTGCCAGTACCAAAACCTTTCCATCTCTTTCTGGATTCTGGGAGCTTTTTTTGAATTTATTCTCTTCACCCTGGCCGTTTACTTCCTGATTGTGAATCAAAAAATGAATATCAATTTTATTAACGGAGGCTGGTTGGTCCCGCCGGTTGCCGCATTGCTGACGACGATAGCCGGCTTGAACATCGTTCCCTTCATCGCGAACATTCCCCTGGCTGAAAATATTTTGTGGATTAATTACTTTTTCTTTGGAATGGGAACCTTTATTTTCATCCTGATTGCCGTATCCATATTCAATAAAATTTTCTTTTCTGAACGATTGGATCCTAAAGTGTTTCCATCCCTGTGGATCATCATGGTTCCCTTCTCTTTAATCTCGTTATCCCTTCCTCTGCTGGCTAACACGACGGGCATGTTTCTGCCGGATTTCAAAAATACCTTGATGGGAATAAGTATCTTTCTGAGTCCGATGCTCATTGGGATCGGCATATGGCTGTTGATTATTCTTATCCTGTTAACTTACGATTATTTTAAAAGGGGGCTTCCCTACGGGATCGGATGGTGGGCGTTTATCTTTCCTACGGCATCTGTTTCTATTGCTTCTCTGACTTATGCCACAATTGTAAAACAGTCATTCTTCGGATATTGCGGTGTTGTCATTTATTTTTTTCTGTTGGCCATTACGTTAATCGTCATCGCAAAAACTATTCAGAATTTTATGGTAAAAAACACTTAAGGAGATATAGCGGATGTTACTGATAGATCAAAACAGATGTGTCGGGTGTGGAATATGCATAACCGTTTGCCCGGAGGCAATGACGCTGGAAAAGGGAAAAGGGTTTGCAGAAATTTTAACTGAAAATTTGGATTGTATCCGCAAAGCGATGCTGGCCTGTCCGCAAAAGGCGATTAAAGAAATAAAGGATAGACTGATTTTTGCCATTGGGACCGACGATCATAAAACCATCAAATCAAATGACCACGTGGGGCAGTCTCTTTATTTCCAAATATTTGAATATTCCGAAGGGAAAATGGCCTTAAAAGAAACAAGGGAAAATCCCAAATTCAAGGAAGATGAAACAAAACTTCATGGCGATCCCGGGAAAGCGAAAGCGACTGCTTCAGTATTAAGCGGCGTGGATGTTTTGATCGGTAAAATTATGGGACCGAATATTGTCCGGTTGAAAAATCAATTTGTCTGCGCGATTATCAGAGAAAAAGAGATAACGGCGGCTATGGACATCATCAAGGCAAATATATGCGCCATTGTCCATGAAAAAAACAAGCAGGACAGCAAAGAAAAAAGCGGAATCATACTAAAGTAAAAACAGTAAAAATATTTGAATAAGATGACGCGTCCGGAAAGTAAAAACCCTGGCTGTCCTTTTTCCAGAATAATCAGGAAACCAATGGGGGATAGATTACTCTTCAAAAACTAAGGGGAAACATGATCGTCAAAATTTTAGGCGCTGAATCTTTGGGGGTTCGCGGGCTTTCCTGTTTAGTTGAATTGAATGACCGTAAAACATTCATTGATCCCGGCATCGCTTTAGGCTGGTCCCGTCACGGGTTTTTGCCGCATCCTTTTCAAATTGCTGTCGGAAAGAACGTTAAAAAGAAAATCATTGAAGAATTAAAAGATGCCAGCGATGTCATTATCAGCCATTTCGACGGAGATCACTGTCCTTTATCCAATCCGAATCCTTATCAGTTGGGAATCCGGGAGGTAAAAAATAGTTTATCTCATTGCCGAATCTGGTCCAAGGGACCGGATAATTGTCCGCCAACTCAGCAAAGAAGGAGAGAAGAATTAGCTGAAAGCATCAACAGAGATTTGCAGAATGCCGAAGGGCTGAAAGAAGGACCGCTGGAATTCTCTTTTCCTGTACCCCATGGGCAGCAAGGCAAAGAAGAAAACAGCGTCATGATGACCAGGATTGAAGAGAATGGAGAAACCTTTGTCCATGCCTCGGATATTCAGCTTCTGGATGCAAAAACGATCGAGAAGATTTTGGCCTGGCAACCCCATATTGTTTTAGCATCCGGGCCTCCTCTTTATCACTATTCTTCTTCGTCATTTCAAATGCAAAGGGAAAATGCCTGGGAAAATGCAATGAAGCTGTCGCAGAATGTTGAAACGTTGATTCTTGATCATCACGTCCTGAGATCTGAAGAAGGAATCGCGTGGCTGGAAGAATTAAAACATACGGCACAAAATAAAGTTTTCTGCGCGGCGGATTTTATGGGGAGGACACCTGTTTTTCTTGAGGCCTGGCGGAAAGATCTGTATAAATGTCTACCCGTTCCTCAAAGCTGGCATGAAGATTATCAGCAGGAAAAAGTTGATGTAAATGATTATCGGATCAGGGGCTGGAAGTTTTTAATGGACAGCGGGAAAATTAAACCATGCAAATGGTATTATTCCTGCCCAATTAAGGAATATACCGATGAAGGGAAATTAGAGAGATACTGGATAGAAAATTATTGCTTTGTGAACGATAAGAATTGTATTCGGTATCATATGGAAGAACAATGCAAATATCATCCAGATAACATGTTGCCCAATGGTGAAATAAAAGAAGATTTACATTAAAAAGGAGATCGTGATGATTAAAGAAAATGTCAAACAAATATTAGATGAATTGCCAGAACAGGTAGAGTTAGTGGCGGCGGCAAAAGAAAAAACGCCGGAAGATATCCTGGAAGCCATTGAAGCAGGAGTGAAAATCATTGGGGAAAACTATATCGGAGAAGCAAAAAGAGTTTATAAATTGATCGGGAATCGGGTGCTGTGGCATTTTATAGGGATTTCCCATAAGCAGAAACATGATTTTCTCAGAAGGAGCACCCTGCAAATGTTTGATATGATAGAGACGATTGATTCTCTGGAAATAGCAGAAGGGGTGGACCAAAAATGCAGCGAGATCGGCAAAGTCATGCCGATTTTAATAGAAATAAACAGTGGCAGAGAACCTCAGAAATCAGGCGTGCTGCCGGAAGATGCGGAATCATTAATCAGAGACATATCAAAGCTGCGCAATGTAAAAATTATGGGACTGATGACGATGGGGCCCCGGTTTGGCAATCCTGAAAATTCCAGACCTTATTTTACGGAAACCAGAAAGCTGTTTGAACAGATTAAAAAAATTAACTTTGCCAATGTAGAGATGAAATATTTATCCATGGGAATGACAAATTCTTACCATATCGCGCTGCAGGAAGGAGCAAATATGGTGAGAATAGGAACAAAAATTTTTTCAAGAAAAAAAGTTGTAAAAATGTAGCGGGTTGAAGAAAGATTCAAAATTATTCAACCCAATTACTATCTATCAGAAAAGGAGCTGAATATGTCTGACGCTTTTATCTGGTTGGCTGTATTTGCCATTCTTTCAGCAATAGTCAATGCTCTTGGTATTTTTGCCATTGTAAAATATAGAAAGTGGGCGGAAAAAACAAAAGCCTACTTCATGTGTTTTGCCGCCGGTGTCCTCATTTCAACCCCCTTAATGCTGGCATTGCCTCAGGCTTTGCAGAAAAACTCCTATGCGGGATTTATGGCCGCAGGGGGATTTATATTTATGGTGTTTTCCAATAAATTCATAAGATACCATGCGCAAAAAGAAAACCTGGCTTTTGGCATAATCGTTGCGGAAGGGATAGGAATTCATTCTTTCGTGGATGGCGTTATTTACGCCGTGACCTTTAGCGTCAGCATTCTTACCGGTTTTCTTGCCGCGACAGGTTTGGTGGTGCATGAATTTGCCGAAGGCGTTATTACTTATCTGGTTTTTATGGAAGCGGAGGTAAAACAAAGAACCGCTATACTTTATGCGCTTTTAATAGCCTCTTTTACCACCCCGTTGGGGGCATTTATCGCTTATCCTTTTATGGGTAAGTTAACGGGAAGCGGTTTGGGTTTGATGTTGGGATTTATGTCCGGAGTGTTAATCTATATTTCTGCCTCCCATCTTCTGCCTGAGGCTTTAGGAGATAAAAAGGAACACTCTATCTTCGCTTTTTTGGGCGGAGTCGGTTTGGCAATATTTATTGTATTGTCTAAATCTTTTTAGGTTTCTGTGTGGGAAAAAACCGGTGTGTCTAGGGAGAAGACAACCTTATCTAAGAAAGGAGAATTAATATGCTACAAACAGAACTACAACATGTAAACAACGAAGAAGAAGCAAAGAAAATTATAGAAGAGAATCCTTTTGTTATGATTTGTTGCGGCCGCATGGGACCGATGTGCATTCCGGTATATAAAATAATGCATCAGATCGAATCGCTTTATCCGCATGTTATATTTTTGGATATGGATTTTGATATAAGGGATGCGCGTTTTATCAAGAATTTGCCGGAATGCAGATCGTTCATGGGGCTCCCGTTTACAATTTACTACAAGAACGGAAAAGTCGTCAGGGCGACATCCAGCATTCAAACAAAGGAGCAGATTACGGCTATCTTGGATGAGGAATTCGCTGAGAATAAAAAGGAGTAATATCTGCCGATGAATCGGTCACTCCATATTCTTTGTTCCACGAAAGTATGGCGTATAACCATGCATCATATCAGTTATTTCTAAAGGGTTTAAAATGCAGCAAACATTTAAAGCAAATGAAATCGAAATTGGTTAACACCCGTTGGGGTACAAGATTAACAAAACTACTTCACCAATGAATCGTTACACTCGATGGGAAATCGATAAGGATGGCAACTGACATAACGCCATACCGGTATGTTTCAACTCAATGTCTGATGAAGGTTGGATAAAGCATGAAAATCCGGCCAAGGAATCAGATAACGCATGAAGGGGAATATGCTCTGGATAAACAGCGAAACATGTACAAAGCTTTTTCTGTTTTTCAGTAATGATACTGACTGCAGTCTTTACAATATACAAACGAACGTGATGCCCATTTCTGCAACAGACGCTATTCGTATTACGGAAAAGGCGTAAATCACCAGTAATACAATATAAAACATTTACGTAAAACAGGACGGCCAGTTTGCTAATTGACTTGAGAATTAACAATACGCACATGAGTGCTTTTGATCATGGCATAGACGGTATCACCAGGCGTGAGTCCGAGTTTTTCAAGAGAGTGGTTGGTTACAAGAACATCGAACATTGTTTCGCCTGCGCGAAGTGACAAGAGAGATGTTTTTCCCTCATAAGCAATGTGTGATAGTTTTGCGCAAATATCGTTTTGTGCGGAAGTATTGGGTAACGGTTGAGTACTGACGATAATATCTTCCGGACGGATAGCAAGTTTTACCTTTGTCCCAATATCCACTTGATCGATTGTCCTCATGTTAAATCCATTGACATGAATAACGGAAAGACCATTATCATATCCGATAACGTTGCCATCCATCAGGGTCGCTCCGACAAAACCGGCAACAAAAGGTGTTTGAGGGCGTTTAAAGACCTCTTCAAAAGAACCGAACTGCAAAAGGTGCCCGTCCCGAATGACGGCGACTTTATTGGCCAGTGTCCACGCATCTCCCAGATCATGTGTTACGTGCATGACTGTCGTGTTACGCTTGGCGATGGCTTTTTTAAGAAGCGCTCTTGTGTCGCGTTTGGTTTGCGGGTCCAGGGCGGAAAACGGCTCATCCATAAGGAGCATTTTAGGTTCGACAACCAGGGAGCGGGCCAGGGCCACGCGTTGCTGTTCCCCGCCGGAAAGAGTTGCCGGTTTCCGATGAAGCAGATGGCCGATGGACAGGGACGCAGCGATTTCTTGAATTTTTTCTTTCATTCCAAGAGGATTTCTTTTCTTCAAACCGTATTCAATATTTTTATAGACTGTAAAATGTGGCAGAAGTGCATAGTCCTGGTAGACAATTCCGATATTGCGCTTTTCGGGCAGTTCTGTCGTAATATCGAGCTGATCAAGAAAAATACTGCCCTGGTCGGGTGTCCAGAACCCGATGAGGCTTTCCAGAAGGATTGTTTTCCCCGCTCCTGTCGGTCCGATAATAGTAAGATAATCACCTTTGTTTAGATCAAAAGAGACACCTTTTAGATAAAACTCACCCAGATTAATGTGCAGGTCGGAGACTGTTAGAAAACTCAAAGACTTACCTCCGTTCTCTCAAAAACATAAATGGCCACAAAAGAGACAACCATCAGGACAATGCCGCTGGTCAGGGCCATGCCCATGTTGCCGTATGATATATTCAGATACAGGGTAATCGGCAGCACTTCTGTTTTCATGTAGGTGCCTCCGGCCAGAATCAAGACGGTGCCAAATGTTCCAATGCAGCGAGCAAAGGAAATAACCGTCGATGCCAGAATTCCGTTTTTAGCAAGTGGCAGGGAGACGTTGATAAAAGTTTCAAACAGGGAATACCCCAATGAACGGGAAACGAATTCCATCCGGGGATCGATGTAGTCGAAAGTAGATTTCATGATGCGGCAGGCATAGGGCAATGCCGTAAAAAATTGCGCGGCAACAACACCTTGTCTGGTAAAGACAAAATGGATTCCGAGAGCATCGAAGATTTTACCGACAAACGTATTCCCGAAAAGAAGCAGCAGACAAAGCCCCAGAACCAGTTCGGGAAAGGCTACCGGAAGATCGATGATTGCTTTTACAAATCCTTTGCCGATAAAATTAAATCGCGAGAGGCTGTAGCCGATAGGCAGGGAAAAAATCATCACCAGAACCGTGGACAACATTCCCGTCCAGAGAGAAAGCTTAAGAGAATAAATCATTTCCTCGCTTTTCAAACTGGTCCAGACATCTTTGACATCTGGCACCATGAAAAGCGCGCCGATGGCCAGAACGAGAATGGCAGTAATAAGAAAGGATATAAAAATCAGAACCGCTTTAAAAAAATTGATTTTTCTCGTGCGATTTTTTTCTTTCAACGCGTGCACGTTTCATATCCCCACTTTTTCCAGACGGCAAGACCTTCCGGCGATGAAATATAATTATTGAATTTCAGAGCCAGATCCTTATGGGGCGCTTTTGTGCAAACAGCTGTTGGAATCGTTTGAATGATATTTTTATCTTCGGGTATGCGTACAACGTCCAGTTTTCCCTTTCCTTCCGCCCAGACGACCATGTCGCCCCAGATAATGGCTGCGTCAACCTGTTTTAAGGCCACATAAATCAAAAGCTGGTTGACCGTTGGAGCATAAACGGAAATATTCGGAGTGACACTTTCCCATAATTTGTTTTTCTCCAGGATTTGTTTGGCGACACGGCCGATGGCAGGCGCCTTGGGATCGCCGATGGAAACGCGCACACCGCTGCGTACGAGATCCTCTAATGAATTGACTTTTGCCGGATTTCCCTTCGGGACGGCAATCACAGGAATGTGACGCACCATAGGACGGATGGTTTCTTTGATGACCCAGCCGTTTTTTAAGGCGTCATTGGTATATTTTTCGGCGCCTGGAATCAGAACATCACAAGGTTGTCCAGCGCCTACCTGTGCAAATATTTCCCCCGAGCCTCCGTAATGAATATCCACCGTGACCTTTTGGGTTGATTCAAAATTTTTTTTCAGCTCTTCCATCGGTTTCATAAGACCGGCGCCGCTGAAAATAATCAAATCCGCCGCGAGACTCTGGCCTGCGCATAAAATAACCATCGCAAAAATCATCAATAATTTTTTCATCGTCTGTTTATTCCTTTGTCGTGTAATTTTGATAAAAATAGCATTTGGTTGTTTTTTATATAGAATCAACTGTTATTTGTCAAGTTTTTGTCATTATTTGGAATTAAATGTAATATTTAGTTATATTTTTCATAATGGAGGACAGCAATATGATGAGCTGAAGTTCTATCGTTAATCAAGAACCGTAGTTATCGGATTTTAATGCATATCTGTATTGGAATGGAAATATGGAGCGTACGATGTTACTTTATGCTCTCAAGAGTGATTGCGCTGCCCACGCCAAGTGCAATAAAATGATTCCCGTATTCGCGGGCAAAAAGTTTACGGGCGTTTTCACCGCTGCAATGAGAGGCCGCGGCATAGCGAACATCCATTTTTTTAAATCGCGCGATGATCTTAAAAACATCTTCATCCTCATCATCAAAAAGATGAAAACCTCCCATGACAAGCGCAAGTTCATCATCCGGTAAAATTTTCTTCGCGGTTTCTACGATTTTGACAATGCCCGGATGCGCGCAACCGGTGATAACGATGGTTCCGGAAGGCGTCTGCAAAAGCGCCGCCTGTTCCCGGACGGGACCTTCAAGATCGCCCGTGCTGTAAAAGCCGGGGAAAATTTCCTGTGCCTTGTCAATCTCAATCAACTCAACGCCATAGCGTTTCATGTCTTTTCTGAAATTGACGGAAAACGATTTTGGAACACACACCTGCACGCCGCGCCGGGCATTCAAAATATAATAAATGCCACCGGTGTGATCCCAATGCTGGTGCGAAATCATCAGCATGTCGATGGATGCCGGATCAATGCCCAGTCTTGCCATGTTGTTTGATAAGACAATGCTGTCGCTTCCTGTATCGAAAAGAATGTTTTTCCCGCCGTAATTAATCAGACATGAAAATCCCCAGGAGACTTCCAAATCCTCGCGTGTCGTATAGTTGTCGCAAATAATCGTTATGAACGTTTGTAATAAATCTTTTTTTGAACGGGTTTTCATGAAGAGGGATTAACCTTTCGTTGGGCACGTTTTTTGTAGTCGCCTGATTTTTATATACAAAACAATAAAAATATGCAAGTCTACGCTCAAAAGAAAATTTGATTGCACTATATTATTCATACTATACAAAGGAGAAAAATATTATGAAGAAAGCAGATGTTGTCGTTTTAGGAGGATTATCGGGAATTACTGCGGGAATCAGTTGCCGAAGACATTATCCCGACAAAAAGGTTATCATTATCCGGAAAGAGGGAACCGTTCTTATTCCTTGCGGTATTCCATATATTTATGGAACAGTCGGCGGCCCGGAAAACAACGTTATCCCGGACGGTCTTTTGGAAAATAACGGAATAGAATTGGTCAAAGGTGAAGCCGTCGACGTTGACCGTCAGAATAAAGTTGTCACCATGAAGGACGGCCAGACAATCGGTTACGAAAAGCTTGTTTTTGCCACCGGTTCCGTTCCGCTCATTCCGCCTATTCCGGGGATAGACAAAAAAAATGTGTACCCTGTTAAAAAGGAATTTGATTATTTGTCCGACGTTTACCGTCAGATGAAAGATGTGAAAGATTTGGTGATTATCGGTGGAGGATTTATTGGGATGGAATTTGCCGATGAATGCAAAAAAGGAAGAGAAATCAATGTGACTGTGGTGGAAGCCCTGCCCCATTGTCTGCAAATGGCAATGGACAATGAGTTCTGCGATGAGGCGCAGACCAAGCTGGTCGAAACCGGAGTGAAAATTATGGTTAATGAAAAGGTGGAGGCTATTCTGGGTAATGAAAAAGTTACCGGTGTGAAGCTTGCCGATGGAAAAGAGCTCAAGGCGGATATGGTCATTCTTGGCATTGGCGCTGTTCCCAGCACGGAGCTTGCAAAAAAGGCCGGTTTAGAGCTCGGATTCAGAGGCACTATCAGAGTGGATCGTTACATGAAGACTTATACCGACCCGGACGTTTTTGCCTGCGGCGATTGCGCGGAAAAGGTATCTTTCTTCGACGGAAGGCCGAGCGGCGTCATGCTTGCATCGACAGCTACATCAGAGGCAAGAATCGCCGGCGCGAACCTGTTTTCGCCTACTCACCAGAATTGCGGCGTTATCAGTGTTTTTTCCACCGTCATCAATGGAAGGGCTTTTGGCGTTGCGGGTCTTACCGAACGTACGGCAAACCAGGTTGGAGCCAAGATTGTAGTCGGCAAAGCGGAAGCTCCGGATACACATCCCGGCGGCATGCCCAATTCCTGTCAGACAAAGGTAAAACTTCTGTTTGCCAAGGACACGGGTGTCATTTTGGGCGGCTCATTAAGCGGCGGCAAACCTGTAGGAGAGATGGTGAATGTGCTGAGCGCCTGTATTATGCATAAGATGACGGCGGATGACATGGTCATGTTTCAGATGGGAACACATCCGGCGCTGACCTCTTCACCCATCATGTATCCGATTGTAAATGCCGCATGCAAGGCTGTCATTCCTTTAAAGGGATAAGATTAAACGCATTCGTTTAACTGCTTGAGCCTACAGACCATAGGGGAAAGTTGCCAAGATATTTCTGAACGAGGTATCTTGGCAACTTTCCCCCTTTTTTTATTGTGAGACTCAAATTTTAA
>DJVN01000123.1:0-9302 GCA_002441205.1 Syntrophaceae bacterium UBA6255
AATATTTGAAAGCCAGCCAGACGCCCGTTTTCTTCGGCAGCGCCATTAACAATTTCGGTGTCAAGGAACTGCTCGACGCTTTTGTTGAAATTGCTCCGCCTCCTGTAATCCGTCCGACAACAACAAGAGAAGTANNATTGCTTTCATGAGGATATGCTCGGGACAATTCCAGCGGGGCATGAAAGTCATTCATCACCGCATCGGGAGGGAAGTATCGCTCGCCAATGCAACAATTTTTATGGCGCAAAACCGCACCAATATCGAGGAAGCCTATCCCGGCGATATCATCGGCATTCATAATTATGGAACCATTAAAATCGGCGACACCTTTACACAAAAGGAACCGCTCAAGTTTACCGGAATTCCGCATTTCGCACCGGAACACTTCTGCCGCGTACGGCTTAAAGATCCGCTTAGAATGAAACATCTGCAAAAAGGATTAAATCAACTCTCGGAAGAAGGCGCNNTTCAGGTTTTCAAACCTCTGTGGGGTTCGGACAATGTTTTGGGCGCGGTAGGCGCTCTGCAGTTTGACGTCACTATGTCGCGCCTCAAAGACGAATACAGCGTTTACGCGGATTATGAAAAAACGGATTACGCCGCCGCCCGTTGGGTTACCTGCGACGACACGACAATCATGGAAGACTTTCAAAAGAAAAATCAGACCAACCTTGCCCTCGACACCGAAGGCAATCTTGTCTATCTGGCTCTAAGCGAGTGGCGCCTGAATCACACCATGGAAGAATGGCCGAAGGTGCAATTCCACAAAACCATGGAAAAAAGCTGATGGCCTCGACAAAATACCAAACAGTATATATAATCGACAAAAATTAACTTTAAAACTCTTACTTATTCATCGACAGACCTAAGCTTTCATCATCATCAGGAATTGTTAGGGATGTTAAATTTCATGAAAGGCGCGTTTTCAATGCTTGTTTCTTTGAAGATGAAGTAAAATGAAAAATTTATATTCAAAAAAATTCGCCTCAGACTTGACACTGCCGTTTCCGGGAATATATGTAAATTATTATTTCTCCGGCAGATTAATGACAATAATATCCTTATGAAAATGAGCCTTTCCAAAACTAAAAAAGTTTTTTTATTTTGCGGTATTTTAATAGCATTATTCTTGATCCTGGATCTGACACTGGGATTTTTTGAACCCAAGCCCATGAAAAAGATCCGCACGACCATTCGTACTCGACATCCCTATTATCATCATGGTTTGAAACCATGCAAGGCCACCCCTTTCGAAGAAGCCGGCAGCGGGAGAGGTTATCCATTAACAACGAACAGTTTGGGCTTTAGGGATGAATCCATGAGACAGGTTCCCCTAAAGGCTGAAAAGACAAGAATCCTTTTTATTGGTGATTCCTTTACCGAGGGAGTTTTCGTTCCATACGAATCAATTTTTACCAGCCAAATCGCATCCAAAAGACCTGATCTGGATATTTTGAATGCGGGAGCGTGCTCTTCTAGCCCGCTTATATATTATCGCAAGGTTGATTATCTATTCAATAAAGTGGGACTGAAGTTTGATGAGCTTTTTGTATTTATTGATATTTCAGATATACAAGATGAATATATTCTGAATGATCTGGAACGCTTCAAACCGACCCCAGGAAAGTCTTCTTTCAATGAAGTTCTCTTTTACACGGAAAGATTTTTTCACAACCATTCGTTTATTTATAATGTTTTGAGGCAAATTTTTATAACACCTTCGGAAAAATTAAAGAGATTAGGCGAAACTGAAATGTGGACTTTGAATCAGCACATTTTTGATCACTATAATTTAAATATGAATGAAGAGAGCATAAGAAAATGGTCGGGAAAAGGGATGGTTTATGCCGAGGAAAATATGCAAAAGTTAGTTGATTTATGCAAAAAAAACAAAATCCCCGTGACGATTGTTGTATATCCCTGGGAAATTCAAATTTATGTCCGGGATATGCCTTCTCAACAGGAAGTCATCTGGCAATCTTTTGCTCAGAAAAATGGTATAGGTTTTTTGGACTTATTCCCGGCATTTATAAACAGCACGCCACCTGATCAAGTAATAGAATCGTCTTTTTTACCCGGGGATTTTCATTGGAATGAATCGGGTCACGCCTTTGTGGCAAACGAGGTTTTAAATTACATAAAAAAACGAGATAACAAAAACCCGATTTTACAGGATTGTGGATTTAAAAGATAAATACAGCGGTTACGCGGATTATGAAAAGACCGATTATGCTGCCGCCCGTTGGGTGACCTGCGACGACACTACAATCATGGAAGACTTTCAAAAGAAAAATTAGACCAACCTTGCCCTCGACACCGAAGACAAGCTTGTTTATCTGGCTTTAAGCGAATGGCGGCTTTCGCACACCATGGAAGAATGGCCGAAAGTCAAATTCCACAAAACCATGGAAAAAAGCTGATTGTGGGACTGTTGACCGGGAGCGCATTCCCGTAAGGAGGCGCAATTATAAATAGTCATCTTCCTTGCCGGTAAAAGCCGAAGGCTTTACAAAACGCCCATACCCTAAAGGGCACCATGGTCTGCTGCGTTGCGCTGCAAACCGCGTCGCTCAACGTATTAAAATATACGCCTCGCGACTCACTTTTTGCGCGCCTTGCATCTGAACGTGTTTGAACAGCCCACCAAATAGTAACTTTCAAAGATCTCATTGCCATTTCTTTTAAATTTATCTTGAAATTATCATTTATATCTGTATGATACATTACATTCTTTAGCTTTAAAGAATAATTTCCACCTTGTAACAAATCCATTTAGTTTGCAGTTAAAATAAATTGGGGGAGTCTGCACATGAAAGCCAGAGGAATATCTGCATTATTACTTACTATCCTTGCATGTTTATTAATCTTTCTTAACGGGTGCCATGATAGTGATAACCATTCGTCGGAAAAAACGATAACCTCATATTCTCTGAATGGCGTTGAAGGAACGATTAATGAAACTGATAAAACAATAATTGTTAATATGCCATCTTTAACAAATGTTTATTCATTGGTAGCAACGTTTACTACAACAGGACAAAGTGTTGCTATAAGCACAACTCAGCAAACAAGCGGCACAACGGTAAATAATTTTTCATCGCCGGTCATCTACACTGTAACTGCGGAGGACGAATCAACAGCGACTTATACTATTACAGTAACTGTCAACAGAAAATGGCATCATCCGGCAACTGTCACAGACTACATCAGCCTCGCCACGCAGAATGCCGAGTCCCCACAGGTGGCGATGGATAATAAAGGCAATGCCATCATCGTTTGGTATCAATATGCAACCTTTGAAACTAATTTTGGCAAAGATCATCTACCAGGTAAAATATTTAAAAGCGAATACAGAAATGGCGTCTGGACAAATCCGGCAAGCTTCTCCGACTGTATCAATCCAGGCGGGACAAGTGCTAAGATACCTCAAGTTGCAATGGATAATAATGGCAATGCTATCATTGTCTGGATGCAGTATGACGGCACCAATTGGCAAACATTCAAAAGCGAATACAGAAATGGAGCTTGGGTACATCCTGCAAGCATTTCTGATAATATCAGTCCCGACTTGCAGAATGACTACGGAGTACATGACTTCGGAGTAAGTGTGGCGATGGACGATAACGGTAATGCTGTTATCAGTTGGAATCAATTTGACGGCAATCATGGTCGGATATTCAAAAGCGAGTACAGAAATGGCGTGTGGCATCATCCGGCAAGCCTTGCCGACAATATCAGTCCCGACGGACAAGATGCTTGGTTTCCCCGGGTTGCAATGGACAATAGAGGTAATGCTATTATTGTTTGGTATCAAAATGACAACACCAGTCACAAGATATTCAAAAGCGAGTACAGAAATGGAGTCTGGCATCATCCGACAAGCCTTGCCGACAACATCAACCCTAATGGGCTGTTTGCTTATTATCCGAAAGTGGCGATGGACAATAACGGTAATGCTATTATTGTCTGGGAGCAATATAACGGGGAAAACTATCAGATATTCAAAAGTGAATACAGAAATGGTGATTGGCATCATCCGGCAAACCTTTCCGACTACATCAGTCTTGACGGGCAGTCTGCTGGAAGTCCTCAGGTAGCGATGAACAATAATGGCAATGCTATTATTAATTGGCATCAGTTTAACGATATTGATTTTAAAGATCATATATTTAAAATCGAATATAGAAGCGGCGCTTGGACATACCCGGCTAGTCTCACAGACTACACGCAGAATGCCAGCTCTCCACTGGTGGTGATGGATAATAAAGGCAATGCCATTATAAGTTGGAGTCAGTCAGACGACACACGAAATTATTATATATTCAAAAGTGAATACAGAAATGGCGTATGGAAACATCCATTGGACCTTTCGGACAGCATAAACCCCTATGGACCGTATGAATATGCACATGTTTCTCAGGTAGTGATGGATGATACCGGCAATGCCATTATTGTCTGGCAACAATATGATGGGTTTCAATATCGAATATTTAAAAGCGAATACCGCTGATTAGTATTAGCATTTTACCAGGGCAGGAGATAAAAGATTTCCTGCCCTTAATTAACAATTAAGGTTGTCCTGAAATGAACGACGGATGGCTAGGTCTTCAACAAAACAAGAGTCACTGCAATTGCACAAATCCAGCACAATAAAAATGTTACCGTAAAAAACGAGGCCCGTTCGTAAGCAGATGGTGATTCATCCCGGCAAGTTGATCTGAAAGCCCAAACACAAATTAATGCGATCAAAGAAATTAATGTTATCACCGACCATGGCCACACCAAACCAAGTAACTCGATAAGATTCCACGAGACATCACCTTGAATGATGCTTGGAATTATGAATTCTTTTATAGGATTCACTATCCCTTCGTTAACATGAGGAACACCGATTACAGGAAGAATAACCTGAAGACAGGAAGGGATGAAAAGCAGCCAAAACATATAAGGACGCCATCTCAGAAACGCGATGGGAAATGCCAAGAAAGGAAGCATGAAAACAAGATAGCGCGGCCCGAATGTCATTCCTGCTTTCCAGCCGTAGCATCCGGAAATAAGCAGGAACGATCCTATGATAATTCCTGTGATCAGAAAAACCTCCCGTTGCAACTTTTTTCTGTCAAGCATACGAACAATTCCCCATAGTGAAAGGAGAAAAACCGGCATGATAAAAAACACTCCGCGGGAAGGAGAAAAAAGAAGTCCCCATAAAGATTCCAAACGCGGGAACCCTACTCCCAGAATGCCCTGAGCGGCCAATGCCTGAAACTCCTTTTCCACCATATTTCCATATGAAAAAGAAAAAGGGTGACCAAAGCAAAAAGTATTGTACACAGCCAAAATCAGAACGCAGATAAATCCGCCTGCGATAAAACCTGTTTTAATTTGCCATTTAAACGGTGCAGTCATGACATAAACAGCCATAAAGAAAGCAATGACAACGGCTGGGTAATCAGTCAGAACGGCAAACCCGGAAAAAATTCCGGCTAAAAAGCCTAAGCCTAAAATTGTAAATCCGGTCTGTTGATTTTGATTCACGAAAAGCCAGACCATCAAAGCAAAAGAATAAAAACCAAGACACGCGGCAATTTGATGACCGCTGAACAATGTTGCATGGAGAAGAGCAATGCTTCCAAATCCATAGGCAATCACCATCAACAACGCCTGTATGGGAAAGGCCCCGCATAACTGAGCCAAACGATACATTACGACTCCAAGCAAAGCGAAAAGCAAGGTGGTGGTTATAACCCGGACAATGTACATATTCAGACGTATTAAGGGAGGAAAAGATTTAAGAGGAGTATAATTACGTAGAAACCAATATACCGGAACGCCGAGAAACGATGCTCCCGGCGCCTTGACGGAATAATAGTGATTACCCCATGCTGATTTATCCATGGTTTTTGTCTGATAGACATCTATGTTTAACGTTCCATAATCTACGATGGCACTCAGAAGAGCATAGCGGCTTACCGTATTATCGTACTCCACCGGGTGGTAAAAAGCAGCGCCGGCCAAGAACAGCATGGCGAAGATCAGTATTTCGGTTTTGCGTTGCTTTAGCCACATGACTGCTATGTCCTAAAAAAATTTCTACTGATAAAGCATTGATGGCCTTTGACCAACCATGCTTAAGCGTTTGGTGACTATTTGAAAAATATTGTCAATGTATTATAGAAATATAGAAAAGTATTTTATCGTATGTCAAGAACTTCCTGGACAGAAAGACGCCCCGTTGAATATTATTTAAATTCAAGTCAAAATATTATGTTTACCATTGTGAACCGATTGTAAGAAGTCGGAAAAAATCAGTTTTATCAATTTTGAACCGTAACTTGAGAATGTAAGAATGATCAAAAAATAGTGATTGAAGTTTTTATCAATTTAACATAGTCACACAATAGAAAGCAATGATCCGAAAAAAGGAGGGAGGCCATAAAATACAGTTTCCGTTATTTTTTCGGGCATAAAAAGCCCATATTAAGGAGATAAAAAATGAGTGACGGCACAACCAAAATGACGGATATTAAGATAGATACCAATAATCTTTACAAGGAAGAAGCTTTCACCGATCTGACGTTTGCCACCATCAGACGGCTCAGTCCGGTGAAGTTGGACGGCTCGCCTGACGATAGCCGTGAAGCGATTTTTACCGGTATGACCCAGTTGATGTCACCCAACGGTCCGGTGCCCGTGCAGTGCCTGATCGAAGGCGCCAAAACATTAAGCGACGCGGCGGAAAAGCTGCCGGCGGCCATTGAAAAAACCATTCAGGCAATGATTGCCGAAGCCAAGGAAATGGAGCGTCAGGAAGCGTCGAAAATAGTCATTCCCGGTCAGTAATTAAACGAAATCTGCCGGATAAAAATCTGGCAGATTATTTGAGTCTTTTATCCATTCCCGTGAATCCGCAGTCCGGCTGATAGCAGGTCACGTTCAGAAATTCGCATTTCTGCTTGCAAACCGGGCATATCTCCGGCGGCTGAATTTGCACAACGGTATTGCCGCAATTACTGCATTTCCATGTATTTTCGGGAATAGTCTGTTGATTGTCTGTCATTGCCGTATTTTCTCCTAATCTGTTTTAAGGTAATTTTATCACAAAAACAACAAGATAGACTTTTTTTCTTTTCCCTGACGAATGTTCTTGATATTATTAAGCACTTTCGGTAAACGACTATAACATTTTAATGACATTCGCTGAGAGCGAATGAAATGAAGATCGAAGCGTAAATGGAATTATCCCGCTGAAAGCGGAGGGCACGATTGGTGCCTGTGGACCGGGGTAAAATAATGCCGAAAAACAAAAAGAAAAATGATCTGGCAGGTTTGACACTGCTAGGCAAGCAGTCCAGGCCGGTGCGCAAACTGGAAACTTTTCCCAATCACAATGACAGCCGTGATTACGTGGTGACCCTGCAGACGGAAGAATTCACCTGTGTTTGCCCCAAGACAGGCCAGCCGGATTTTGCCAAAATAAAAATTCAATACATACCGGATAAGAAAATTATCGAATCCAAGTCGCTGAAACTGTATTTATGGTCTTTCCGCAACGAGGGTGTTTTCCACGAACACGTGACCAACATCATTCTTGATGATCTGGTCGCCGCGCTCAAACCGCGTTGGTGTAAAGTCAGCGCGGAATTTGCCGTACGCGGCGGCATCGGAATCACCGTTGACGCTGAGTATAAAAAATAAAAGGAATGAACCAATCCCACATAGCTTCGTATGTGGGATAATTCGACCAACAAACTTCAGCGCACTTTGTTTCTGAAGTTTGGGTCTCATTAGAAAGGATGCTAAATGGGAAAAAGAACGGATATTAAAAAAGTTTTGATTATCGGGTCGGGACCGATTGTTATCGGACAGGCCTGCGAATTTGATTACTCGGGAACCCAGGCTTGCAAGGCACTGCGCAAACTTGGCTACAAAATAGTTCTGGTGAATTCCAATCCGGCCACCATCATGACCGACCCGGGCATGGCCGATGTCACCTATATCGAACCGTTGAATGTTCAGGCTTTGACGGAAATCATCGAAAACGAAAAACCGGACGCGATCCTCCCCAATCTGGGAGGCCAGACCGGTCTCAACCTTACTTCGGAACTTCACAAAAAAGGCATCCTGGAACAACACGGGGTAAAAGTCATCGGTGTGCAGGTTGACGCCATCGAACGCGGCGAAGATAGAATCGCTTTCAAGGAAACCATGAACAAACTCGGCATCGAAATGCCCAAAAGCGAGCCGGCAACTTCCGTGGAAGAAGCCGAAAAAATTGCCGCGAAAATGGGATATCCCGTTGTCGTCAGGCCGGCCTACACCATGGGCGGCACTGGCGGCGGCATTGTCTATAATCTGGAGGAGTTGCGCCTGATTGCCAGTCGCGGGATTTCGGCAAGTCTCATCGGCCAGATCCTGATTGAAGAATCCGTTATCGGCTGGGAAGAGCTGGAACTGGAAGTCGTCCGCGACGCGAAGAACCAGATGATCACCGTTTGCTTTATCGAAAACGTTGACGCGATGGGTGTGCACACAGGCGATTCTTATTGCACCGCGCCGATGCTGACGATTTCCCCCGAATTGCAGAAACGCCTGCAGGATTATTCATACAAGATCGTCGAAGCCATTCAGGTCATCGGCGGGACTAATGTGCAGTTCGCGCACGATCCCAAAACCGACCGCGTGGTCGTCATTGAAATCAATCCGCGAACCTCGCGTTCATCGGCGCTGGCATCCAAGGCCACAGGCTTCCCCATCGCGCTTATTTCTTCGATTCTGGCCACCGGCGTCACCATGGATGAAATTCCTTACTGGCGCGACGGGTCTCTGGAAAAATACACGCCCTCCGGTGAATACGTCGTTGTGAAGTTTGCCCGCTGGGATTTTGAAAAATTCCCGGGCGCTCAGGACAAACTGGGAACGCAGATGCGGGCCGTCGGCGAAGTGATGAGCATCGGCAAAAATTACAAGGAAGCTTTCCAGAAATCCATCCGTTCCCTGGAGAAAAAGCGCTATGGTCTGGGCTTTGTCAAGGATTTCAACAGCAAATCGCTGGATGAATTGATGGAGATGCTTGCCGAGCCATCCAGCGAGCGGCAATTCATCATGTATGAGGCTCTGCGCAAAGGCGCGGCGGTGGATACGCTTTCATCGAAAACCTTCATTAAAAAATATTTCATCGAGCAGATGAAGGAACTGGTGGCTTTGGAAGAAAAAATTCTGAAATACAAAAACAAGAAATTACCTGATGATTTGCTGATTCAGGCGAAAAAGGACGGCTTTGCCGATAAATACCTTGCGCA
>DJVN01000123.1:9314-9577 GCA_002441205.1 Syntrophaceae bacterium UBA6255
TATTATTTTTCCACCTACAACGCGCCGGATAAGGTTTCCGTGACGAAAAACCGCAAGATTATGGTTCTGGGCGGAGGGCCTAACCGTATCGGTCAGGGAATCGAATTTGATTACTGCTGTGTGCACGCGGCATTTGCCCTGCGCGACGAGGGCATCGAATCCATCATGGTCAACTGCAATCCCGAAACCGTCTCTACAGATTACGATACGTCAAACAAACTTTATTTCGAACCGCTCACCGTGGAAGACGTTTTGAGTATTTA
>DJVN01000123.1:9680-14437 GCA_002441205.1 Syntrophaceae bacterium UBA6255
GAAATCGGTTATCCGCTGATGGTGCGTCCTTCTTACGTGCTGGGCGGACGCGGCATGGAAGTTGTGCATGATGAAGAAATGCTCAAGCGTTACGTCAACGCGGCGGTCGGCGTCACTCCGGAGAGGCCGATTCTGATTGACAAGTTTCTGGAAAACGCCATTGAGGCCGAAGCGGACGCCATTTCCGACGGCACGGACGCCTTTGTCCCGGCGGTGATGGAACACATCGAACTGGCCGGCGTTCACTCCGGTGATTCCGCCTGTGTTATTCCGCCGGTAAGCATTCCTCTACGCCATATTGAAACAATTAATGAATACACAAAAAAAATAGCCGTGGAGTTCGGCGTGGTCGGCTTGATGAATATTCAATACGCTATCGCTAATGATGTCGTTTATATTCTGGAGGCCAATCCCCGAGCTTCGCGCACTGTGCCGCTGGTTTCCAAGGTCTGCAACATTTCCATGGCGCGTCTGGCCACGCAGATCATGCTGGGCAAAAAACTCAAGGATTTAAATCTGAAACAAAAATCATTCCGTCATTTCGGTGTGAAGGAAGCCGTGTTCCCCTTCAATATGTATCCCGAGGTTGATCCGATCCTGGGGCCGGAAATGCGCTCGACCGGAGAAGTTCTGGGTTTAGCCGATTCTTTTGGTCTGGCTTATTACAAGGCGCAGGAAGCGACTCAGCAGAATCTTCCTTCGGCAGGAACCGTTTTGATTACCGTGGAGGAAAAAGACAAAGGCGGTGTTCTGGAAACGGCGCGTGCTTTCAGGAAGATCGGCTTTAAAATCAGAGCCTCAGAAGGAACTTATAAATTTCTGAAAGAAAACGGGGTAGAGTCCGAGAAAATCTTAAAGATGCACGAGGGCAGACCCAACATTGTTGACGCCATCAAGAATGGCGAAATTCAACTGGTGATTAATACGCCGGCGGGACGCCTCAGCAAATACGACGATTCTTACATCCGCAAAGCGGCGATCAAATACAAAATACCTTATATAACCACAATCGCTGCGGCAGTCGCTGCGGCAAAGGGTATCGCCGCGTTTCAGCTGGGTCACGGACGGGCTAAATCTCTGCAGAGTTATCACAAGGAAATTAAATAAAATGGATATTTAACTTCAGACGACAATGGAATAAAGATCTGGCAAACGATAATGAGAAATTGTAACTAAAATCTATTTTACATTGACTTATTCGCATTCTTCCTTTAGCGTTATTTCCGGCAATAATTCAACGGAATGTTCAACTGGAATTTACTCATGTACAATCGACATCGCTTTCAGGAGAAAAAATGAAAAAGAAGAGTGAAGAACAAATCATAAATCATACCAAAAGCACAAATCCTGAAAGACTGCTCAAGCAAACCAGAGAAAAGCTGATAAAAAGCGAGGAGAAATTGCGCGACACACTCAACAATCTGGACGAAGCGTATTTCAGCACGGCGCTTGACGGGACACTCTTGGAACATAATCAGGCATTAAACCGCATCCTGGGATTTGATGTAAAAAAAGATTTAAAAGGGTTTCATATCCCCGATTTGTGGGAAAGCAAAAAGGATCGACAGGAATATCTGAAGAATTTGTTGGCTAAAGATTCTATTTCCAAATACGAAATCAAAGCTAAAACAAAACAAGGCAAGGTTATCATTTTATTGGCCAGCGCTCATTTGGTCAAGGATGAATTGAACCGCCCGCAGCGAATAGAGGGAATTTTTTGGGACGTAACCGATAACAAATGCATGGAAGATGCTCTCAGAGCCAGCGAAGAAAAATACCGTCTTCTAGCAGACAACGTAACGGACGGGATTTTCACCATGGACATGAATTTCAAGTATACCTACGCTAGTCTTTCTGCGCATAATATTGTGGGATATACGGCCGATGAACTCTTGACGATGAGAGCAGATCAACTTGTCGATACCGAGACGTTCAACTGGTTTACGGAGGTTTTTGCCGAAGAATTGGCGATAGAAAAAAAACCTGATCGAGATTTAAAAAGATCACGCGTGCTGGAATATCAACATATACGCAAAGATGGATCAAAAGTATGGGTGGAGGCAAAGCTTACTTTTCTAAGGGATAAAAAAAACACGGCCATCGGGATACAAGGAATTGTACGTGACATTAATGAACGCAAAAAAGCGGAAGCAAAGCTCCGCCGCGAAGAGCAATTATTCCGTTCTGTCGCGGAACAATCCTCGGATGTCATTGTAATTGCTGATCTAGAGGCAAAGATAACCTATCAGAATCCGGCGATTGAGAAAGCGCTGGGATATAAAGTTGGAGAGAGATACGGCCATTCGGGATTCGATCTTGTTCATCCTGATGATTTCCAGAATGTCATGGTTGCTTACAAAATTCTGTTCAGTGATGCAAAGGCTCCCGCTCAGAAAGGAGAAGTGCGTTTTCGGCATAAAGACGGAAGCTGGAAAACGTTTGAAATCGAAGGAAGCAATCTGGTGCATGATAACGTTATTGAAGCCGCTATTGTTAACATGCATGACATTACCGAAAGGAAAAAAGCGGAAGAAGAATTGAAAAAAAGTGAAAGTTTTTTTAAGGAAATATCCGAGAATTCTTCAGACATCATCGTCATTACGGATCAAAAAGGATATATAAAGTATTGCAGCCTTTCTTTTGAACGCTTTACAGGATATCGTGTTGAAGAAGCCATGGGTAAAAATACGTCAACGTTTATTTACCCTGATGATATTCAAAAAGCTATTGATGTCTTCACTGAGGCCGTCCGGTCCAAGGCGAAGGCGATCCCCCATGAACTTCGCCTCATTCATAAAAACGGCTCCGTGCGTTATTTTGCCGGAACAGGAAGATTTCTTTTAGACAATCCATACATCTCCGGCATCATCATGAATATTAATGACGTCACCGAACGCAAAAAAGCAGAAGAGACGCTCAGGCAAAGTGAAGAAAAATACCGGTCGATTCTTGAAAATATGCAGGAAGGTTATTTTGAAATCGATCTGGCCGGAAACTTCACCTTTGTCAATGATTCAACATGCCGCGACATGGGTTACTCCAAAGAGGAGTTGATGGGTATGAATAACCGGCAGTATACAGACAAGGAAAACGCTAAAAAGCTTTTTCAAGCCTTTCATAAAGTTTATAAAACAGGTGAACCTCTTAAGGAATTCCGTTGGGAAATTATTAGAAAAGACGGAACGAAACAGTACACAGAGGGATCGATATCGCTAAAACGAGATACGTCAGGAAAACCCGTTGGCTTTACGGGAGTAGCGCATGATATTACTGAAAGAGCGAGGGCAGAAGAGACCATCAGACAAAGCGAAGAGAAATACCGACTCCTGGCAGACCACATGAAAGACTATGTGTGGCTTATGGACTTCAATTTAAAAGTCTTCTATATCAGTCCCTCTGTGGAAAAATTAATGGGATACAATCTGGAGGATTTCAAACTTCTGCCACTCGATAAAATTTTAACGACGGCATCTTTTGAAACAGCGATGGAGTTCATGTCCGCTGAACTACCCAAAGCGCTGGCAGCTCCCCCGGATTATGTTTTGGAACGTTCGCTGGAACTGGAGTTCTGCTGCAAGGACGGCCGCGCCGTATGGGGAGAATGCTATTTTACCTTGATCAGAGACGATAAAGGCACTCCCTTACAGCTTCTGGGCGTATCAAGAAATATCACCGAACGCAAGCAAGTTGAAGATGCCTTGAAAAGAAGCGAAGAAAACTTCCGCCGTTCGCTTGATGATTCTCCACTGGGCGTGCGCATATCAACGGTTGCAGGCAAGACAATTTATGCCAACAGAGCCATTCTGGATATGTATGGATACGACAGTGTCGAAGAACTGGAAAACACGCCTCTACGAGAACGCTATACGTTGGATACTTACAATGATTTTCTAATAAGGAAGCAAAAAAGATTGCAGGGCGAGCTTGGACCATCTGAATATGAAGTCAGCATTATAACCAAGAGCGGCGACATACGACATCTGCATGTTTTCCGCAAGGAGATATTCTGGAACGGAGAAAAACAGTCCCAGGTGATTTATGAGGATATCACTCTGCGCAGACAGGCCGAAGAAAAACTTAATGAAACATTGGAAAATTTACGTCAATCCATCAAAATAACCATTCAGGTTTTAGGCACGGCATCAGAAGCAAAAGACCCTTATATGGCCGGCCATCAAAGGAGGGTTGCCGATCTCGCCCGGGCTATTGCCACAGAAATGAAACTTCCCCATGAAAAAATTGAAGCAATCCGCATGGCCAGCGCTATTCATGACATCGGCAAAATATCGGTTCCTGCGGAAATTTTGTGCAAACCGGCAATCCTGACAGAACTTGAATTTTCTCTTATCAAAAATCATCCGGGTTACAGTTACGATATCATAAAGGAAGTTGAATCTCCGTGGCCATTGGCTGACATCGTCCATCAGCATCATGAACGCATCGACGGCTCCGGGTATCCCAAGGGCTTAAAAAATGGAGATATTCTCATTGAATCACGCATTCTTGCCGTTGCGGATGTGGTGGAAGCCATGATGTCCTACCGCCCGTACAGGCCGGCGCTGGGACTTGAAATTGCCCTTGCGGAAATTGAAAATAACGCTGGAATTCTCTACGATCGCGATGTTGTCAATGCTTGTTTACATATTTTCCGGACAAAAAATTATCATATATCTTGAAAACATTTAATCTTCAAAAATTCAGACACATCGCCTGAAGCGACAGGTTTTTAATTAAATATAAAATTTTTTTACCGAACT
>DJVN01000158.1 GCA_002441205.1 Syntrophaceae bacterium UBA6255
GGCGGGTCATTTCGCGGGCTTTGCGCGCTGCTTCACGTGCGCGCGCTGCCTCAATGATCTTTCCGGTAATGATTTTGGCATCATTCGGTTTTTCAAGAAGAAATTCCGCCAACTTTTGTGCCACTATCTCTTCGACGATAGGACGTACTTCGGATGAAACCAATTTGTCCTTGGTTTGAGAGGAAAATTTCGGGTCGGGTACCTTTACCGATAGGACGGTGCTCAGACCTTCCCGCATATCGTCTCCGGCAGTTTCCACCTTGGCTTTCTTTGCCAGTTCGTTGCCTTCGATATACTGGTTCAGTGTGCGAGTCATTGCCGCGCGCAGGCCGGTTAAATGGGTTCCGCCATCGCGCTGCGGGATATTGTTCGTAAAGCACAGAACCGATTCCTGGTAGGAATCGTTCCATTGCATGGCTATTTCTACCGTGATGCCGTCTTTTTCACCACTAGCGTGAAAAATATTCGGATGCAGGGTGGTTTTGGTGCGATTCATATATTCGACGAACGCCTTGACCCCCCCGGTAAATGCAAAATTTTCTTCTTTCCCACTCCGTTGATCGACTAGGACTATGGATATTCCATTGTTGAGAAAGGACAGTTCACGAAGTCGTTTTGCCAATATGTCGAAATGAAATTCGATATTGCCGAATATCTCCAGACTGGGCATGAAATGAACTTCTGTACCACGCCGTTCTGTATGTCCTGTCAATTTTAACGGCGCTACCGGTTCACCCAGGCGAAATTCCATGGCATGCGTTTGACCATCCCGCCGGATGGTCAGTTTTAACCATTCTGACAGGGCATTGACGACAGAAACGCCGACTCCGTGCAATCCACCTGAAATCTTATAGGAATTGTCATCGAATTTCCCGCCTGCGTGCAATACAGTCATGATAACTTCTGCGGCGGACCGGTTTTCTTCGCTGTGTATGTCAGTTGGTATACCGCGTCCGTTGTCATTTACGCTTACTGAGTTGTCACTATGGATCACTACTCTTATTTCATTGCAGTATCCTGCCAGTGCTTCATCAATCGCATTATCGAGAACTTCAAACACCATGTGGTGTAAGCCGGTGCCGTCACTGGTGTCACCAATATACATACCAGGGCGCTTGCGCACTGCTTCAAGCCCCTTTAATACCTTGATGTTTTCAGAAGTGTAATCAGTCATATAGTCTTCTTTTGTTTCACGTGGAACATGAATTAAATACGCATCGGCATAACGACATACTTGAAGTCGCTATTCTCTGGACGTGTTATCAATGCACTACTGTTTACATCCCCGAACGAGCAAATAATTTTTTCGTCCGTTAGATTATTTAAGACATCGAGGAGATACCGTACATTGAAACCTATATCCAGTGGAGTTCCGTTGTAGTCTATTTCCAATTCCTCTTGAGCTTCTTCCTGTTCATTGTTGTTGCAGAGAATTCGTAAACTATTTTGCGTCAGAACAAGACGAACTCCGCTGAATTTCTCATTGGATAGAATGGAGGTGCGCTGCAAGGCATGTAATAAAATATTACGATTGATGGTCACCTGGTTTTGGTAATTGCTCGGTATCACCTTGTTGTAATCAGGAAATTTACCTTCCACGATTTTGGAAACCATCACGATATTTGAAAAGGTAAAACGGACCTGATTTTGACCTATTTCTATGGTGACAATTTCATCATTGTCATTCAGCAATTTGACCAGTTCAATCACGGATTTACGAGGCAGAATAACCTCTTGTTGAATGCTGTTGCTTGAATTGTCTGTATTCGAGTGAGTCACAAATGCCAAACGATGACCATCTGTTGCTACCAATTTAATTCCATCCGCATCTGTAATCAACAACAATCCATTCAAATAATAACGAATGTCTTGTTGTGCCATTGCATATTGAACTCGGTCCAGTAATTTTTTCAAGATTCCTTGAGGAATTTTGATAAGACTCTGGCTCTCGTTCATTGCGCTAATTCTAGGAAAATCAGCTGACGGCAAGGTTTGCAAACTGAAGCGACTCTTGCCTGCCTTAACTTGAATTTTTGCTTCTTCTCTATCAAGGGTAAGTAAAGTGTCTTCCTCAAAAGCGCGACAAATGTCCTGTAATTTTCTTGCAGATACCGTTGCCGTGAAATCTTCGCCGGATTCGTTATGATCGATTTGAGCAGAAATTTGAATTTCAAGATCTGTTGCAATTAAGGTCAAATGGTCTTGCTCTCTTTCGATCAATACATTTGAGAGTATGGGTAGCGTGTGTTTACGTTCAACGATTCCAATTACAGCTTGAAGAGGCTTCAGTAATGTATCCCTGTTTATCTTTAGTAGTTTCATATAAATACCTTAATGGTAGTTAATGGGTGTTTTGAAATATTGTGGGTAACAATAAAATTATTTTTCAATTCAATTTGTTAATTATGAAATTTTGCTGTGGGTAAGTCACTTTGCATCTCTGTATTGTTTGTTATCAAATTTCATGAGAGTTTAAATTGATCAGTTATCCACATGTTATACAGACTTAATTTTTTAGCATTTGCATAAGTAAACAGAAGTCACGATTCAGGTTTGCATCATTTTCTTTGAGTTCTGTAATTGTACGGACTGCATGTATGACAGTTGTATGATCTCTTCCGCCAAACGCATCCCCGATGTCGGGGTAGCTGAGTTGCGTTAATTCCTTGGTCAGCATCATGGCAATCTGTCGAGGACGGGCAATGATGCGCGATCTCTTTTTTGAGAACATATCAGCGACTTTGATTTTGTAATAATCAGCAACTGTCTTCTGTATGTTTTCAAGTGATACCTGGCGGTTTTGTACAGCTAGAATATCCTTGAGCGCTTCTTTTGCTAGGTCGATGGTGATTGGGTTACCTGAAAATTTCGCATAGGCAATAACCCTTTTTAAACCGCCTTCCAATTCACGGACATTGGAACGTATTTGTTTTGCAATGAAAAAAGCAACTTCTGAGTTAACGTTGATATTTTCAGCTGAGGCTTTTTTCAGCAGTATTGCTACGCGCATCTCTAGTTCAGGGGGTTCAATTTCAACGGTTAATCCCCAACCAAATCGCGATGTAAGTCTGTCTTCCATCCCTGATATTTTTTTAGGGACAGTGTCGCAAGTGATGATAACTTGTTTATGTGATTCAATTAATGCATTGAATGCATAGAAAAATTCTTCTTGTGTACGGTTTTTTCCTGAGAAAAACTGAATATCATCAATCAGTAAAAGATCGAGTGAATGATAGAAGCGTTTGAATTCATCAAAGGATTTGTGCCTGTAGGCATGCACTACATCAGAAACATAACGCTCTGCATGAAGATAGCTGATTTTTGCATTGGAATTCCTGTCCAGAACAAAGTTACCTATAGCCTGGATTAAGTGAGTTTTGCCAAGGCCGACCCCACCATAGATGAATAGGGGGTTATATGCGGCACCCGGATTCTCAGCAACCTGCAAAGCAGCGGCGCGAGCTAATTGATTGGCCTTTCCTGTAACAAAGTTATCAAAAGAAAAGAATGGGTTGAGGCGAGAAGTATCAGTGACCGTCTTTTTTCTTATGGTCGTTTCAGACGGTGGTGGGTCAGCCATCAGTGACGTTGTTTTACTTGTTGTAATAACCGAAGGAAGTTCCAGGCTGATTGAAACCGGGTTTGGAAAATACTCTTCGGCCAGTTGCTCAACCCGGCTAAGAAATTTTTCTTTGACCCATTGTTGAACAAACCGATTAGGGGCAATCAGTCTTATGAATCCCGTTCCAAATTCGAATTGGATCGGACGAATCCAAGTATTGAATTGCTGGATGGATAGCTCTTGTTTGAAGCGTTCAAGGCAGTCTTGCCAAAAGTGTTCCATACAAATTTACTTGGATAACCCTTTAATTTTGCTTATTATGTTTGTCTATAAAATTTGGATCTGCTTCTTGGCTGAGTTTAACGGATATATTGAAACTTATCCACCCGGGAAAGCTTGTTTGTTTGTAATGGATATTGACATATGGGATGATATTGCAGTCTAATTAATGGTTTCGATGTAACAAATAGTTTATGGAGCAGGGTAATGAAAAGGACATATCAGCCTTCGGTTGTTAAACGTAAGCGGACGCACGGTTTTCTTGTCAGGATGCGTACCCGTGGTGGGCGTGCCGTACTTAATGCTAGGCGTGCCAAAGGTCGAGCTAAATTGAGTGTTTGAGGACAATGTTCCAGGCAAGGTATTCGCGCCATCGAGTGGAGCTTATCGATTTTCCAAGAACAGGAAGTTGAAAACGGATGAAATTTCATCCGTTTTTGATTTTCGGCGCCAGTTCAGCAGTGAATATCTGAGGTTTTTAGTTAGACCCAATCAGCTTCCCATCGCCCGGTTTGCAGTAATAGCCGGTAAGAAAATTGTGCGTAAGGCGGTAGATCGCAATTATTGCAAAAGGGTGGTAAGAGAATTGTTCCGCGAGAGGCAGAATTGCTTGAGTGGTATGGACTTGGTTGTTCAGGTAAAAAGACGTTTTATTACCGCAGAATTTCCCCATGTTGCGCGAGATTTTGACTATTTGTTGTCACTATTAGACGTTAAGGCCATTCTTCCTAGGGTGAGTTGATATTGCCCCGGATTTTTGTCTGGTCCATCAATGTTCATCGCTATGCTATAAACCCTTTGCTGGGAATCAAGTTACCGGTTTACTCCTTCCTGCTCAGAGTTGGCTATTGAAGCTACCGTCTAAATTCCGCATCGTTTAGGGTGCGGTGGTTGGGTACCAGAAAATGTCTGTCGTTGTCACCCTAAGCATCAAAGCGGTAATAACCCGCTTCCCTGAAAATTTGTAGAGGCTTTAATGGATAATCAACGTCTGATTTTTTTCATAATTTTCTCGTTTTCCATTCTGCTTCTGTGGGATTCTTGGCAAAAAGAGCAGCATTCTCCCAAAACGCCAGAACAGAAACCATCTCAATCTGTTTCTGCTGAGGCCTCTGTCCCAACACCACAACCCACTGTGGCAATTCATAGTGATCCTGTCGTCTTGGAAGCCGGGGCGAGTGCTGAAGCTCAAAAATCAGGAACCAGAATCAAGGTTGAAACCGATGTTATTCAGGCGGAAATTGATACCTTGGGTGGCGACATCCGTTCTCTGTCGTTACTCAAACACCGTGAAGTCGAAGACAAGAGTAAGCCTTTCGTTTTATATGAAGATAATGCTCAACGGACATATATCGCCCAGTCAGGGTTGATCGGTGAAGGCTTACCTAATCACAAGACGCTTTATACATCCCAGGCGAGTGCCTACAAGATTAGTGATAATGAAGACCATATTCAGGTCAAGTTGAATTGGAATGGTTCATCCGGCATTGCCGTTGAAAAAACCTTCACCTTTTATAAAGGTAGTTATCTTGTTGATATCAGTCATGAAATCAGCAATAACAGTACTAATGGATTTTCCTCGCATGCCTATTATCAGTGGCAAAGAGACAATAAGGCGCTGCCTGGGAATTCCGCTTTTATGATGGGAACCTACACTGGACCAGCGGTGTATACAGGTAAAGATAAATTTCAGAAAGTAGATTTTTCAGATATTGAGAAGGGTAAGGAAAAGTATCCTAAGCAAAGCAACGATGGTTGGATGGCAATGTTGCAGCACTATTTTTTCAGTGCGTGGTTACCTGTAGGTGATGGTCAGCGAGAGTTTTATACGCGGAAAATTGGTGAATTATTTACGACAGGTGTGATCATTCCAGTTGCAACGGTAGAACCAGGGGCCAAGGCTGTTGCGAAAATGAAGCTCTATGCAGGGCCTCAGGAACAGGACCACATCAGTAAACTGGCGCCAGGATTGGACCTTGTGGTTGATTACGGCATGCTGACAGTGATCGCCGCGCCGTTGTTCTGGATTGTTCAGATGATTTACAAGCTGGTTCAAAATTGGGGTGTAGCCATCATATTGCTGACCATCCTCATCAAGCTGGCATTTTATCCCCTGTCTGCTAAAAGCTACCGTTCCATGGCGGCTATGCGTGTGGTTTCTCCCAAGTTGCAGAAGCTCAAGGAGCAATATGGCAGTGATAGACAACGTCTACACCAAGCCATGATGGAGTTGTACAAGACGGAAAAGATCAATCCCTTGGGCGGATGCTTACCCGTTATTGTGCAGATGCCCGTATTTATAGCACTTTACTGGGTGCTCCTGTACAGCGTTGAAATGCGTCAGGCGCCGTTTGCAGCCTGGATTCAGGATTTATCCGCACCAGATCCCTACTATGTATTGCCTATCATCATGGGTATTACCATGATCGTCCAAACCAAGCTCAACCCGACCCCGCCGGATCCTATCCAGGCAAAGGTCATGATGATGATGCCCATTGTTTTCAGCATCTTTTTCTTCTTCTTCCCGGCGGGCCTGGTTCTTTACTGGGTAGTGAACAACGTAATTTCCATTGCCCAGCAATGGCAGATCACTCGTGGCATCGAGCAAGCGAGGGCGGCAAAGGGGCATGGCTGATACGATTGCAGCCATTGCCACGGCTGCCGGGCGGGGTGGCGTTGGTATCGTTCGTGTTTCAGGCCGTGATTTACTTCCGCTGATACGGGCAATCACAGGAAAATCGGCACATATACCGCGCTTGGCATCACTGACTAATTTTCAGGATGCCAGTGGCCAAGTAATAGACCAAGGGATTTCATTGTATTTCCCGGCACCCCGATCATTTACGGGTGAGGATGTCGTTGAATTCCAGGGGCATGGCGGCCCGATTGTTTTGCAAATGATTTTGCAGCGCTGCCTTGATCTTGGGGCGCGCCTAGCCGAGCCGGGCGAATTTACACGTCGTGCCTATCTTAATGACAAGATTGACCTTGCTCAGGCGGAAAGTGTCGTCGATCTGATCGATGCGGCATCCTGCGAAGCAGCCAGGGGGGCCATGCGTTCGTTGAAGGGAGAATTTTCGCATGCCGTCCACGATTTGGTTGATCAGTTGGTCAATTTGCGCCTGCTGGTTGAAGCCACATTGGATTTTCCGGAAGAGGAAATTGAATTTCTGGTGGAAGGCAAGGCAAGAGGGCAATTGCAAGAAATTATCGAGCAATTGCATAAGGTTTTTGAGAGTGCGCAGCAAGGCAGCCTATTGCGCGAGGGACTGCACGTCGTTTTGATCGGTCAGCCTAATGTAGGTAAATCCAGCCTCCTTAACCGACTGGCTGGAGAGGAAATCTCCATCGTTACCGCCATCCCGGGGACAACACGCGACGCCATACGTCAACACATCCAGATTGAAGGGGTGGTGCTACATCTGTTTGATACCGCAGGTTTGCGAGAGAGCTCCGACGAAGTCGAAAAAATTGGGATGGAGCGAACGTGGCAGATGGTCGCGCAGGCCAATGTTGCTGTAATGATAGTCGATGCGGGCCAAGGGTTGACAGACAAGGATAATGAAATTGCGGCGCGATTGCCTTCGGGGATACCGCTAATCCGGGTTTTCAATAAAATCGACAGCTTTAATCTGGCTCCTCGAAGAGAAATACATGAAGTTGGGGCAGATATTTATCTATCGGCAAAGACCGGAGATGGTGTGGACTTATTGAGACGTCATTTGCTGGAAGTTGTCGGCTGGCAGCATGCGGGGGAAGGGGTTTATCTGGCACGAGAGCGCCACTTAGAGGCGTTGCGCAAGGCTTCCCAATGCTTACGGGAGGCCATGAATAATATTGCAAAGATGGAATTTTGTGCAGAGGAACTCCGACTGGCGCAAGAGGCGCTGTCCAGTATCACGGGAGAGTTTACGTCCGATGACCTCCTTGGCGAGATATTTTCCCGTTTTTGCATAGGGAAATGAGTGATGTTTGGCTCCTCTATGGTGTTTCACGTGAAACACCGCGAATAGTTTTTGCTTTGAATTCGCATAAGGTATCATTGCCATCAATTTATCCCTCAGGTTTTCATGCTCCATCCAGTTCAATTTGAAGTAATAGTCGTTGGCGGCGGCCACGCCGGGACCG
>DJVN01000113.1 GCA_002441205.1 Syntrophaceae bacterium UBA6255
AAAATCACAGTCTTTGAAAGTTATTCTCTTGAGAAGGTTGTTTGCTTATGGTAGTGAGATCTTCACATTAAAATAAGAACAACAGGTATGTGTTATGAAAATTGCAGTTTTAAACGGTTCGCCAAAAGGCGAAGTCAGCGTGACCATGCAGTATGTTCATTTTCTTCAGCAAAGGTTTCCCGAAACCGAATTTGCATTATTTGATGTGGCACAAAAAATAAAGAAACTGGACAAAGATGATAAGTCTTTTCAGGATGTCATGACCGAAATAGCCTCTGCGGATGCCGTTCTCTGGGCATTTCCTCTTTATTTTCTGCTTGTCTGTTCCCAGTACAAAAGATTTATTGAATTAATTTATGAAAAAAATGTCACCTCTGTTTTTCGCGGCAAGCCTGCCGCCTGTCTGACCACGTCCATCAACTTTTTCGACTATACCGCTCACAATTACATCAGTGCCGTCTGCGATGACCTGGGAATGAATTTTTTCGGCTCCTATTCGGCGGAAATGAATGATTTATTGAAGAGCAGAGAACGCCAGAGGCTGAAAGCTTTTGGCGAATTATTTTTGAAGGCGATTAAAGAAAAAACGCCGGGTATCAGAAACTACCAGCCGCTGAAAGCGCCTGAGGTTGTTTTTGAAGCTGAGGCGGTCAAACCGGTGAATGTCGAAGGCAAAAAAGTTTTGATTGTGGTAGATGATCTTGCTGTCAATGCCAATCTTAAAAAAATGGTGGAGAGATTACGGAATACGTTTTCTCCCGTCGCCGAACTGGTGCAGCTCAAGGATATCGATATCAAGGGCGGATGCACTGGCTGTTGTCAATGCGGTTTCGATAATCAATGTGTCTATGACGGCAAGGATGGATTTCGGGATTTTTTCAATGAAAAAATTAAAACAGCGGATATTTTATTTGTTGCGGGAGAAATTCATGACCGTTATCTATCTTCTTTATGGAAATGTTTTTTTGACCGAAGTTTTTTCAACGGGCACACGCCATTTCTAAAGGGCAAACAGATCGGTTTTGTCATTTCCGGTCCTTTCGGTCAGATCCATAATTTGCGCGAAGTCTTTGACGCCACGACAAAATTTCAGCAAGCCGGACTCACCGGTTTTGTCAGTGATGATCTGGGAAGCTCGTCTCAAATCAATACCGCTCTACAAACCCTGGCATTGAATTCGGTGCTGCAAAGTAAAGCCGGCTATATACCACCGCCCACGTTCTATCAGGTTGCCGGTGCAAAACTATTCCGCGATGTCATTTACGGCAGACTGCGCGTGGTCTTTCAGGCTGATCACAAATATTATAAAGAACACGGCATGTATAATTTCCCTCAGAAATATTATAAATGGCGCGTTATCAATAACATTCTGGTCTTGCTGACGAAAATTCCGGCCATTCGTCGTGAATTTATCAAAAGAATGAAGACGGAGATGATAAAACCCTGTGCCAATTCTTTGAAAAAAACGGAGTGACAATTATAAAAAAACAATCAAATTTTTATAACAAAAGGAGACAATGTAAAGATGGATCTCAAGGAAGTGGTTGCACTGGTTACCGGCGGCGCGTCGGGACTGGGCGAGGCCAGTATTCTGGAACTGGTGAAGAGAGGCGCCCGTGCAGCGATCATTGATGTTGATGTGGAAAAGGGAGAAAAACTGGCGGCCGCTATTGGAGCAAACGCGATATTTATCAAAACGGATGTTACCAGCGAAGCTGATGTCCGACAGGCTATTCAGAAGACTGTTGATGCCTTTGGAAAATTAAATGTGGTGATTAATTGCGCGGGCATTGTTAATCCGGGCAAACTCATCGGCAGAAAAGGTCCTCTATCTCTGGAGGCGTTCAATAAGGTTTTACAGATTAATCTGGTGGGCACGCTCAATGTCATTAGACTGGCAGTTGAACAGATGATCAATAATACTCCGGGTGAAGAAGGCGAGAAGGGCGTGATCATCAACTCCGCTTCGATAGCCGCTTTTGAAGGACAAATAGGACAGGTAGCTTACAGCGCGTCCAAAGCGGGCATCGTGGGAATGACTTTGCCCATTGCGCGTGAAATTTCCGATTATGGAATAAGAATAGTCACTATTGCTCCGGGGATTTTTGATACGCCGATGATGGTTGGCTTGCCCGCGGCGGTTAAGGAAGATATGGCCAAGACGGTTCCATTTCCGAAGCGTCTCGGCAGGGCCGTGGAATTTGCCCAAATGGCGTTGCATATTGTTGAAAATAAAATGTTAAACGGTTGCTGTATCAGATTGGATGGCGCTCTGCGCATGCCGCCAAAATGAATTGCTGTGTATCCCCGATGAAGCACTTCTTCATCCGACAGTTTTGTAACAGCATCGACAGAAAAGCCGCTTTATTCAACAGAGAAGATTGTTCCTGAAAATCTCAGTTAGCAAGCGAATGTAAGAGAAGTTGCGCCGAAATTTTGTTTATGTTTCTGTTTCATCGGGATAGTTTTTTATACATTTCCGCAAGCGGGCCATCTTCGCGCCAGGCATGACATGTGTTTGTCAGAAAATGGAGCAAAGCCCTTGCCCGTTCAGAATCGAAAGGTGTCGGTTCCTGTGATTGATGGGCTGCGTATCCCTGAATAACAGCCGGAGCCATCGTTTGCAGGAGTTCCACCAGATGGGTGCATCCTTTAGTGCCGCCGGCAATTTTTTTTATTTTTAATGTAAAACCTTTGGAAATTGTCATGCCCTTTATTTGTGCCAGGCAGTCAATTGCTTCCCGGCAAAATTCACGGGGAGCCGCAATCATTTCAACATCGACATCCTCAATCAAAAGATTGGAGCAGTTCACCAGCAGCCGGATAGCCATATGATGAATGATGCCCTTGGGAAATTTTTCACCCGTTACCGAATACGATTCATGAAATCGATCATCCTTGAGGGAACCTTCCACTATGATTCGTTTCCCGTCATAATTGTATGTGGAAATCTCAATGTTTCTGGAATGTACTTTTTTGCCTTTCGCCTGCCAGACTGATTTCATTTTTGTTGTTCTCCTTTATGTCTCCGGAAATATTTCATGCATGAGGGTCAGTGCTTTTTTCCTCTCTTCTTTGTATAAAAAATAACATACAATTGATGTGAAAAGAGATCCGACACTATTAACAATGAGATCCGTCATGGTATCCCTCAGGCCGCTTCCTTGAAAGGGTTGGCCCATGAGTGTTGAATCTTGTGGCAAATCCCAGGACTGCATTGTTATCGCGAAAAACGCGTCCATGGCAAATTCAAATATTTCCCAGATAACACCCATGGTCATGGCGAAAGTAAAAGCAAACACGGCAACCAGCAGCGGGCTTATATCCATACAGTACTTACCATTTATTTTATAAATGACGATAAAACCTATAAATCCGATAATCACACCCGACAGGGTATGCAGGACGTCATCCCACCAGAATACCAGATAGTATAATTCGAAACGAACGCTCAAATAGATACCTGCATAAATAAAAATAACAATGATGATTTCGAGAATATGGGGAAGATGTATATTTTTATGTTCAATATAATCGGGCAGAAAAGTAAGGACTAATGTTACAAGCGCCCAGAACAAAAATTCAATTCTTTTGCTTAACGCTTCGACGATATCTTTTTTTGTGACAGGATCTTCATTGAATAACTGAAAATTATGAAAGCAAGATTGGCCAGTATCGAAATAATTAATAATAAGCGAATGACCCAGATAATATAATCGTGTTTTTTCAGTTTACGAGTTGCTTTTATTTTCATAAAATTCATTCAATTTTTTAAAAATATTTCTAGTGAAATGAAGTATAAGAAGCGTGCTCTTGTATGTCAATTAAATATTGAGCTTGTAATGAGAGAAGCGAGGGGCGCGGGTTGCTTGATTGCAGGGAAAATATTTCAAGCCGCATTACAAGCGTTCATGAGAGCCGCTCAATTGGCCGCAGGCGGCCAGAATATCGCTTCCTTTACTGGCGCGAAGCATTGTTGTGTAGTGACTGTCGATCAATGTTTGCTGAAAAGTTTGCACTGCTTTTGGTGAAGGCGATTTAAAAGGCGATCCGGGATATTCATTAAAGATAATTAAATTCAATTTACAACGCTGGCCTTTCAGCAAAGCCGCCAGTTTTTTTGCGTCCTTCACGGATGCATTGACTCCTTCAATCAAAATATATTCAAAGGTCAGTAGTCTGCGTCCGGGCATGGGGTATTGTTTGCAGGCCTCCAGCAGAATTTCCAGAGGATATTTTTTGTTCACCGGCATTAAACGGCTTCTGGTGTCATTGTCATGAGCGTTGAGGGATACGGCCAGATTGATGCAAATATCTTTACCCAATCTGATGATTTGCGGAGCAAGACCGCAGGTGGAAACGGTTACTTTGCGGTTGGAGAATCCCATTCCGAAGTCGCCGGTGATATTTTTAATCGCCTTAACGACATTGTCATAATTGGTCAACGGTTCACCCATCCCCATCATGACGATGTTTTTGATTTCCGGGCATCCGGGCATCTCGTTTTTCAATGTCAGAATCTGACCAGTAATCTCAGAGGGGTTCAGATTTCTTTTAAAACCCTGGCGTGCTGTCAGACAAAATTTACAATCCATGGCACAACCTGCCTGGGTAGAGACGCATATCGTCCAGTTGTTTTTGCCCGGAATGAGGACACTTTCAATAAAAAGTCCGTCTTGCAGGCGCAGCAGGGCCTTTTTTGTTCCGTCTGCGGATGTTTGAACTTTGACGATGTGCGGGCGGTTGATCAACGCGATTTCAGAAAGCCGGAGGCGGAAGTCGCGGGAAAGGGTGGTCATCTCATCGAAGGATTTACTGCCGGACTGATAGAGGCATTTCATGATCTGCTGCGCGCGGAATTTCTCTTTGCCCAGAGCGGAAATAAAGTCCTGCAATTCCTCCTGCGTAAAATCCAGCAGGTTGGGAAGCGAATGTTCAGCGCGACCGGTCATTGAAGCTTATCTTGTAATGTTGCGGCAATGGCATCGATAAAGCCTTCCGTGTTCACTTTTTTGTTGGATGCTTTTTTTTCAGCGAGTGCCAGAAGATCGCCGGTCATGATGCCGCTCTCAACGGTGGCTATGGCCGCTTCTTCCAATGTGTCGGCAAACCTGACGACCTCGGGTGTGCCGTCCATTTCACCGCGCTTGCGAAGACCGCCGGTCCAGGCGAAAATAAGCGCCATCGAGTTACTGGAAGTCTCTTCTCCTTTTAAATGCTTATAGTAGTGTTTCTGAACTGTTCCGTGAGCGGCTTCGTATTCAAACCACCCGTTGGGTGATACCAAAACTGATGTCATCATGGCTAGAGAGCCGTTGGCGGAAGCCACCATGTCCGACATGACGTCACCATCGTAATTTTTTAGTGCCCAAAGCATGCCGCCTTCGCTCTTCATGATGCGTGCGACAGCATCATCAATCAAAGTGAAGAAATACTCAATACCGGCCTTGGCAAATTTTTCTTTCCAGTTCTTTTCGAATTCCTGCTGGAAAATTTCCCGGAATCCGGCGTCGTATATTTTAGAGATGGTGTCTTTGGTGGAAAACCACAGATCGATCTTTTCGCTGAGGGCGCAGGTGAAACAGGCCCGGGCAAAACTCAATATGGATTGTTCCAGATTATAGTTCACCTGGGCAATGCCTTTGCCGGGGAAATCAAATACCGGAACGCTGATGGATTGGCCGCCGTCCTGCGGCGTGAAGACCAGTTCAAGTTTTCCGGCGGACGGCACATCAAATTCCGTATTACTATACACGTCCCCGTAAGCGTGACGGCCGATAATAATGGGTTTTTTCCACGAGGAAACATTCGGTTTGATATTATTAACCAGAATGGGTTTGCGGAAAACCGTGCCGTCCAGCATGGCGCGGATGGTGCCGTTGGGGCTTTTCCAGGCTTTTTTCAGACTGTATTCTTTGACACGATCTTCGTTAGGGGTGATGGTCGCGCACTTGATACCCACGCCGTATTTCATGATCGCACGCGCCGAATCGACGGTAACCTGATCGTCGGTGTCATCGCGATGTTTGACATGCAGATCGTAATAATCTATATCAATGTCCAGATAAGGGAAAATGAGTTTTTCCTTAACCATCTTCCACATCACGCGGGTCATTTCATCGCCGTCCATTTCAACGACAGTCGTTTTAACTTGAATCTTTTTTGTCATAAATAATTACTGCTCCATACGATAATAAATCAAATTCAAATTTTGGATACATGAATGGATGAATCTTGCAAATTGAATTATCTTTGGCCAACGCCGATTGGAAATTGGCCATGTGCGCCAGAGAGGTGACCCTCTTATTTATTTGTAATGTTCAGGGCTCCTCCGGCCAGAATGATTTGTTTTTGTCTCTCCGATAAAACGCAAGTTACATAAAAAGCGGTCCCTTTCGTTTTATTGCGCATCAAAAATTTTCCGTCATCGGCTAGGATTCTTTTTGTTTCCGTAATCTCAAGAATATCTTCCTGATTGATGTAGTCATAGTCGCTTTCCACTTTGAACGTTAAGGGTAGTATGCCGAAATTAATCAGATTAGCGGCGTGAATTCTTTCGAAGGATTTGGCCAGGACCGCGCGGACACCCAGATACATGGGACATATCGCGGCATGTTCACGTGACGAGCCCTGCCCGTATGACAGTCCGGCAACAATGAGGTTTTGTTTTCCATCTTGTCTGATGGACATGGCGCGTTTGGCAAATGTCGCATCGATGTTTTCAAACACATATTCCGAATATTTTGGAATGTTCGAACGGTATTTCATCCTTGCGCCTGCTGGAATGATATGATCCGTCGTAATTTTGTCGCCAACCTTTATGGTTACCAGTCCGTGAATGGTATCGGAAAGTTCCGGGCTGCGCGGTAGAATGCCGATGTTCGGACCGCGAATGACCTCCACCTCTCTCTTTTTTTTGTCCGGCCAGATAATCATTGAGTCGTCAACAGAAAATTTTTTCGGTAACTTGACTTTGGGATAACGCATTTTTAAATCGCGTGGATCCGTGAAATGTCCTGTGATAACCGCAGCAGCAGCGGTTTCCGGGCTGACCAGATAGACATTGGCATCCATGGTGCCGGAACGCCCCAGAAAATTACGGTTGGATGTACGCAGTGACACCGCAGCGGATTGAGGACTCTGGCTATTGCCGATGCAAAATCCGCAGGCGCTTTCCATGATTCTTGCTCCGGAGGATATCAAGCTGTTCAGATATCCTTCTTTGGCAAGCTCCTGCAATACCTGTTTGGATCCGGGAGCTAAAATGAAGCTTACGTTGGGGTGCACGGTTTTACCCTTTAATATTTTTGCAACGGTAACCAAATCTTTGTAGGAAGAATTGGTGCAGCTGCCCAGACAAACCTGATGAACTTCTGTTTTTTTCATTTTTCTGACAGGGCTGATGTTATCGGGGCTGTGAGGTTTCGCCGTCAGTGGTTCGACTTTGGATAAGTCCAGATGAACGACTTTTGCGTATTTCGCGTCTTTATCCGGTTTTAATTCTATAAAATCTTTTTCTCTTTTTTGAGAACGCAAGAACTGGCGGGTCATTTTATCGCTGGGGAATAAAGAGGTTGTTACTCCACATTCGGCCCCCATATTGGTAATAGTGGCTCGTTCGGGGACTGTCAGAGATTCAGCGCCTTTTCCACCATATTCAAATACGGTGTTGACATTTCCCTTGGTGGAAAAAATTTCCAATACCTTAAGAATAACATCTTTTGCGGAAACCCACGGTTTGAGTTTCCCCGTCAGGTTGATTTTTATAACCTGTGGGCAGGTTAGATAAAAAGGACTTCCGGCCATAGCCATGGCGACATCAAGCCCTCCGGCCCCGATGGCGATCATGGACAGTGCTCCGCAGGTAGGCGTATGGCTATCGGAACCGATAAGAGTTTTTCCCGGTTTGCCGAACCTTTCCAGGTGGACCTGATGGCAAATTCCGTTGCCGGCGCGGGAAAAAATAATTCCGTATTTCTGGGCCACGCTCTGGAGATAGAGATGATCATCCGCGTTTTCAAAACCGATCTGTATCGTATTGTGATCAACATAACTTACGGATAAGTCGGTCTTCACTTTGGGCACGTTCATGGCTTCGAATTGCAGATAGGACATGGTGCCCGTGGCATCTTGAGTCAGAGTCTGATCAATATGTATGCCGATTTCCTCTCCCGGTACAAGATTGCCTGAGATTAAATGCCTGGATAGAATTTTTTCAACTAGATTTTTCCCCATTTTCTATTCCTTTAACAGAAATTTTAGGTCATATCAGGTATAAAACTATATCAAACTGCTGTAAATTATACCCTTCGCTATGCTTGTCCTATCTGTGTTTCATTACATTGGAGCCTATCTGATCAATGATTAGAGCCGCGCACTTAATATAATAAACTTAACTGATAATCAACTGCCAAAAGGAACGAATATAATCAAAGGTGTGCAAC
>DJVN01000003.1 GCA_002441205.1 Syntrophaceae bacterium UBA6255
GCCAAAAACCGCAGGGTTGAAATTGTGAAGAAATAATTCCGAGCGAAACAATCAAATTTCCCTTGGAAAAAGAATATGACTCCGGTAAACAATATCAGAATTCATGATGCTAAAAAAACACGGTTTGGACGAAGATCTTTTTTAAAAAGTGCTGCGTCTTTTCTGTGCGGCACAACGCTTATGAAATGGGGAATATTTCCCGTAAAAAGTTGGGGGGCATCTTTGTCCGTTGCAGGCTCATCAGACAAACACGAGAAACTGATCTTCATTGCCATCGATTCCCTTGATCCGAAATATCTGGATCTCGATTCCCGGGGGATGCCTGGCGGGCATGACGGGAACTGGTTGATGCCCAACATTCGTTCGTTTCTGAAACAATCAAGGTGGTACAAAAACGCAAAGGCTTATCTGCCCGCCGCCACGGATATGAACCATCTGAATGCTTTAGCTGGTACATCTTCCGCGCAGACCGGCATCATCGGCGTATGGGCGCAGCCGACTGGATGGGACAAGACGGGCCATGCCGTCATCAAGCGAACAGGCATGTCTTTGGCCAAAGATGACCTAGGCAGGCCTGTTGATACTCTTTTTAAAGCATGGAAACGTCGTTGGCCTGATTCCAAGACTATGCTGATTTCCGGTAAAGGATGGGTTGTGGATATGTTTCGGCAGGATGGTTCGGCATCGGGGATAGACATCATGGTGACCGGGACTTCTCACCCTGCATACCTTCATCCTCCGAAAAAGGGAAGTTTTGCTGATCCTGATACAGATGAGGACGCTGCCTGCGACCCGGAATCATCTCGCCTCGGCGAATTAGGTGATTCCATTTCCAGCGATGTAATGACACGCCTTTATACGGGGCAGGGAAGCCTGCTGACCTTGCAAATGGAAAACTATCCGCAACATTTTCCCCGTGATGGATGGATAGTGGATTCCACCCTTGAAATATTCAAGCGGGAAAATCCTGATATGGCTTACATCCTCCTAGCCGAGTGCGATGATGCCGGCCATTGCATCGGCAGCGCCGGTAATCCGGCGGAATTCATATCTGCTCATCCGGCGCATGAGATCCCCAAGGGGTGTGAGAACAAGCCGGAGTACCAGCTCGTCAGTCATAGAAACAGGCTGCTCTTTAAAGAAGCGATTCTTGATGTCATTCGTGACGTGGATATTCAGTTCGGTCGTCTTATAAAAGGCATGGAAGAAAAAAACATTCTGAGCAACGCAACGATTATCCTCTTGAGCGATCATTCGATGACAAATCATATCTACAGCGAAGACTTTTCATCCACCGATTTTGTCGGTTTACTGGAAAAGACAGGAATCGTCAAAAATCAGACCAAGAAGGATTTTTACGCCTTCGCCGCAAGCAGTTACGGCGCAATTTACTGGCGGGAACATAAGGAAAATATTTCAAAGGCAAAAAAATTATTGCAGGCTCACAAAGCACTGAACCCCGAAACCGGTAAAAAAGAATGTCCATGGTGGGTGCTGGACAGAAAGGATATGAAAAGCGGAGTCGAAGGAGTGTGCTTGCCAGGAGAACTCTACCACACTCATTATGTGGAAACGGACAAGGAAAAGTCCATCATATGGCCGGATCTCATTATTTTGGGAAAAAACGGATGGCAGATGCCTGTTTATAACGGTCTTCTTCCTAATATTGGTATTGAGGTCCCCTCATGGTCGCCTCCTTGGCGAGTGTTTAATAGCGGTCATGGCTCTGTGGATACTCTTCCTATTGTTGCTGCAATTTCAACTCCCGGCGGGCAGACAGGAGCACAGGAAAAACCGATCCGTATCGCAGATATTGGAATTACCGCTGCATCTCTTTTTGGACTATCTCTCAACAGCACAACCGTTGGGAAAAATCTTCGTGACGATTTAATCCGTAATAAATAATCTATTTAAAAGAGGCCGCCAATGAAGATAAAAAGACTTCTGTTCAATTTCTTGATTATCTGGTTGATGCTGTTTTTCATTCCGGCAACCTCCTGTTCATCGGAATCTGATCCCAACTGGGTCGGCAACATCATTATGGAGTACAATCTCTCAAACTCATTATTCAAGGATCTTTCAGACAAGAATGGAATTGACAGGCATGATTTGAACGAAAAGGCATCTTTCAGAGTTGTCATCAAGGCCTGCGGCACCTCAGCCCAAAATCTCAGAATTCAAAAACCTGACGCCAGTTATACGTTGACCGAGCACAGATTCCGCCAGTCCAGTAAAAAGAAATGTGTAAAATCAAGCACCGGACCGGGTGACAAGCACATGGTGGATTATAAAACTCCCGGTGATAGTAAAAAGGATGATGACAGCTTCTCGGGCGATGTTCATCCCGATTTCCCGAATTTCATTTCACAGGATGTTTTGAGCGTCGATAAAGAAAAAAAAGAATATGCTTTTTCCATTGCACTGAATCAAAAACCGGCATTGCTGATCAACGGAGATTTACAGGGGGAGGAAAAGTACGTCTGCGAAAATAATACCTTCATCAAGAATGTCAAATTCGTCTCCCCTGCCATTTCAAAAGCTCTCGGCATCGACACTCCGGTCTCCACGGTTTGCGACAGTTCGGGTATGGTATGCAACTCAACGGCTCCGGCAGCCGAACGCATTCTGCCCCTGATAGCGTCTTTCACAGGCAAATATGACGGCGGCAAAAAGATAAAGGGAGAAGTGTTCTATCCTGATCTCAAATCCATATATGGTTCAACCGAACAGACCATCGATGACATCATGGAAAAAACCTTCGACTCCATGAAAGAGATGGGAAAGCTTTCACCTGAACTTCGAAAAGAGCTTATCAAGGCCGAAACCGAAATGAGGAAATCGAAAGCAGAGAGCAAGGATAACGGCATCGAGGGGAAAAAAGACCCCGACTTGAAGTCACGTGAGACGCTGAAAGTAAGCTGGGAATTTGAAATCAAGGATCAATGCGACGACATCATCGATCAACTGAGGGAAGATATCTCGATGCTGCGAGCCTATGCCAACGAAAAAATCATCGCGGATGCTGCCAGGGACGGATGGGACGGCTCGCATCCGGGAGATGGAAAAGTTTATGACGAAAGAGTGGCTATGGAGGGTGTAAAGCAGTTTAAATCACACTGGTGGGATCCGAACTATAAACCGCCGCCCAACAGCGGTGCATCACATCCAAACGAGGGTTCCGCCAAAATCGATTTGGCCACAAACAATGACTGTAAAGTGGTAAATGTCGATGAAGTAAAGGATGATTACAAGAAGAAGTGCTACCCGGACGTACTTTTTAAATCCATGTACGAGCATGAATTGACGCATGCGAGACAATGCAAAAACAAGACGACCAGCGCCGAGTATAAATCCGGGACACCCCGCTCTTATCAGAAATTCGAGATGGAAGCATACTGCGTGGGCGCCGGGATTATTCTAAATTACGCAAAAGAGCACTGCAAAGACCATGATCTGAAACCTTATGAAAAAGAGATCAAAAGGCTTTGCGGCGGCAAATAAGAAAGCTGCCCCCGGTGTTGAGGAAGAATAAGGGACTGCCAATTCTATAAGTATTACAGATCGCGCTTACTTTTTTAAAAGTAAATTGACAAAACGAAGATAAGGACGAAGTGCCGGTGTGCCGCCGCCTTCGGAAATGATTTGCAATACTTTTGCGGAATCAACAACAACCGCGCCGCCCAGATGTGTTACCGGCGTGTCGTGAAAAATTTCAGGTATCAGCGGCGTGGATGGTCCCATTAAAACCACTGAACGCGGCGATCCCAGCAAATCGATCGTTTCTTCAAACGTATTATTCAGAAGCGTGGTTGCGGTAATAATCGCGACATCACAATCTTTGAGCGCCTTTTCTTTATCCTCCGGGGAAAGCAAATCCAGGCGTTCGGGATTTTTTTCAACAATGGTCAATGCCGCGCCACTGGAGCGAATGCGCTCGACCAATGGCGAAAAAAGCCCAACCATTGCCACTTTTTCTCCGGGTTGAAGATTCAAATAAGTCGTCGCTTCACGGTCCTCGACATCCCCTTGCGTGGGAAAAACAAGCGCGTTGGCCGTGGCCATACCGATGGCTCGATGCAAAGCGTTTTTCCCGTCCACAAGATATTTCAAGGCTTCAACAACGGGAGAACCTGTGTAAGTACCCGCTTCTTTCAAGACCGTACACCCGCGGACAGCGCTTGACGGCAATACGGCAGCAAGTCCCGCAGCTTCGTTGTCGAGTTTTATTCCCACATAACTCAAGCCGATACGCAGATCAGCAACCCAACGACCTTTAGCTGATGATTCGAACTTTTCATAAAGATGTTTTAAAATAATTCCGGTTTCAATCATTGACAAATCTCCCCTCTTCCTCGCTTTTATTTTCGATGACTTCCGGGAATAATGATCGGAATCTTTTCTTTGTATTCAGTATACACTTTGCCAAAGCGCTTCTCTAGCTCCGGTTCTTCAATATATTTGAATTCAAGAATACTCATTAAAACGAAAAACGGCGTCATGAAGAATGTTAGCGTTATCGATCCAAAGAAAATGCCAATTCCGGCCATGAACATAAAAAGACCCGTCATCATCGGATTTCTTGAATAAGCGTAAGGGCCGTCGGTAACCAGCTTCGGCGGCGGGTTCACCGGCGCCGGAGTTCCTCTTGTTTTAAAAAATTTCCCCACGCACCACAACCACAAGAAGGCCCCTCCTATTATCAGCGGTAGGGACAATATGATGCGAAAAGGCTTTGGAGCAAATTCCGGCAGCTCCAGGAAACGATCGAGGGACAAAGAAACAACGATCAAAAATATCACGACACAGAAAAAAACAAGGGCAAACAACGGCGTAAGCAATAAACGCACTCTTTTTGTGCCGGTTGTGATTCTGTATATACAGTTAACGACACCTTCAATAAACTTTTGCATAGGCTTCGACATTTTGACTGAATTAGTAAAACACGTTGCATATTTAAACACAACATACTAATTTTTTCGAACTACTTTAATTTTTGGTTTTGACGGCTGACATGTCGGAGTAAGGTGTCTCGCCCTGACAATTAAGGCATTTCTCGCCATGTTTCGAAGGATAGGCCTCATTACAGACAGGGCAAATGCCCACCGGTCCCATTTTCTTGCGGCGGACTTTTTCGGGTTCAACCTGAACCATCTGTATGCTAAGCAATTTGTGCCCCGCATCTTTGATTTGCGCAAAAAGGACTTCGGCGTCTTGCTGATCCTTTTTCTTCTTTTTCAAATACCAGTCGCGAACTTCAGGCCATTTATTGAGTTTTTCGGTATCCAGATAAACCCGCACACCTTTGCCGGTGTATTTTTCATAAAGCGTCACGGCAAAGCGGCCGAAGTTGGCAATGCTCAACCAGCCATTGCCGATGGTGCACGGCGTCAGGATCTGCACGGCATCGGGCAGACAGACCGGTGTTTCACAGACAGCGTCAAAAAATTCACCTTCGGGCAGATTCTTCATCGCCAGATCAACAATAAAACCGCCGATCAGCAGACCGGGAGCCAACGTCCCGTGAAATGATTTTACCAGATGGAGATACTCTTCGTAGG
>DJVN01000085.1 GCA_002441205.1 Syntrophaceae bacterium UBA6255
ACGTGCCTCGCAGGATTTCTCAATATACAGATTCCTAAGATACTCACGCTCTTCCTGCCAGCGTTCGGACGGGCTTTTTATTGTAATATCCAGTCCCCCGGCTTCATAGTCACGAATATCATTCTGGATGTTAGTATAAAGATTCTGTTCGCTGAATTCATACGGGAACGGCTCTTCTGCGTATTTCACAAGCAGATACCGCTTAAGGTCATCGGGAAAAGACCTCCTGTATGTATGTTCAAGTTCTCTGATCATTGTTTTGTTTATGGTCATGTCATTGATCCTCCTTTTTGTCTGTTGACGCTATTGAACGGTAAAGGTCGTTGATGCTAGACTCTCTTAGCCGATTGTTCTCCCCCGGAAACAGGAGAAGATGGCAGTGATGCATGAGCCTGCCCACAAGGGCGGCAGTCATCTGCTCATCATAGAGAACATTGACCCACCTCGAAAACTCTAGGTTCGTGTTCAGTATGATGGACTTCTGTTCATGTATCTCGGAGAGATAGTCAAAGAGCAGCTGGGCTCCGGTACGGTCATACGGCACATAGCCCCATTCATCAAGGATAATGACAGATGCTTTATTCAGTTTTTTCAGCAGCAACCCCAGTGTGCCGGCCTTCTTAGCTTCCGAAAGCTGGTTCACCAATGCTGCAGTACGGTAGAATTTGACGGGAATTCCTTTCTGGCAAGCGCTCACGCCAAGTGCAGTGGAAAGCATGGTTTTTCCGGTACCTGTCCTGCCGTACATGATGACATTTTTCTTTTCCTTGATGAAATCAAGGGATTTAAGGCTTTCCGGTGTCAGGTCGGAGGGCAGCGTAATTTCATCAAAACGAAATCCGTCAAATGTTTTGATGCTGTAAAAGCCTGCACTGTTAATTAGTTTAGCTGTACGTCCCTGTTCACGGTTTTTCAGTTCTGCAGACAATAATTTATATAAGTATTCCTGATGTGATTCGCCCTCCGTTGTCTGTGCCATATCGGCCAAATTGTGACTAAGCTTAAGTTTCTTGCAGCAGCCTACGATTTCTTCTTCAAGCATTTGCGGCATCCCCCTTCTTCAGGAAGACGTCGTAAGCAATTAGGTTGGTTGTCATCTGGCCGACATCCGGTATTTCCGGATTAAGCGGCATCGGTGGAAGTTCCGGCACATCAGCATAAATACGCCGGTAGAGGTTCTTAAGGCTGTCCGCATCCGATGCGCCGTAACAGAGTGCCTGATTGACGGTACTGAGCGCACTGTTAAAGCCGGTTCTATCCGTGAGTTCTGCCAGAACTTTAAGAACCTTTCCGGTTTCCGTATTGGAACAGCCCTCAAGGAACTGTTTCATTGCAGATGGCATCATGTCATAGATACCGGAATATTTCAATGCACGTGGACGTATGGAAAGCTGTCTGAGATATGGAAGCCAATCCATGCTTTGCTGTTTGGTATTGCCGTAAAGACGGCGGTGTCTTACGATTTCGCGGTAGTTTTCGTCCATCACAATGACAAGCGATGATGTCAGTTTCAGGTTAACCACCTGGTTTGAATATTTCGGTGAAACCGAATATTCGTGCATACTTTTGTTTAGATAAAACTTGCCCCAGTTGTTGGTGGTCACATTGCCTTTGCCGCTTAGGTCGAATTCGATCGCAGGAAGAGGATGGCAGTGTTTTAGGTCTTCCACAAACAGTTCCTCAATGGTCTCATTGTGGCGGTAATGCTCCCTGATGGCATCTTCCTCGCACATGTCGAGAAGCTGCCGGTTGAAATCGGAAAGCGAAAGAAAGTGAGGGATGGGAACAAGAAAGTTTCGCCTCTGGTAACCAACTTTGTTTTCCACATTGCCTTTTTCATGGCCTTCACCGGGATTCATGAATACGGCTTGGAAACGGTAGTGTTCCCGGAAACGATCAAACCGTTCTGTGGTCTCACGTCCGCCATCCCGAATGACTTTTGTTACGATGGTTTTGGTGTTATCAAACCACAATTCATTGGGTACAGCACCAATGTGCCGGAAGATGGCATCAAGTCCTTCCAGAAGGCATTCCATGTTTTCACCATAGAACAGCTGCAGGTAGCCTTTGTTGCTGTATGGGAATGACACTTCAAGATATTTTCCGGTTAACCGTGTGCCATTTTCATAAAAATCGGCTGTTCCGAAATCAACTTGCGCCTCACCTGGACGGTGTTCCAGCGGAAGAAATCCGGCCTTGGCACCGTTAAAAAGCTCCTTGTGTTTTACGGCATAGTAGGAAGCGACCGTCCTGTATGAACAGTCAAACCTGGGAAATTCCTTCCTAAGACGGTTAAATATCCTTTTGGCAGTATGACGCTGTTTACGTGGTGCCTGTTTGTCCTCTTCAAGCCATTTGTCAATAGTTGGCTTGTAGGGATCCAGCTTGGGACAAAAACGCTGTTCCGAAGCCAGTTTGGGAGCCGGTTCGTTGAAGTCCGCCATATCGACATACTTTTGCACCGTCTTCCAGTCTAAATGCAATGCATCTGCGATTCGAGAAATGTTTTCTCCTTTTACGAAGAAACGAAATCTGATATCATGTATCTTGTCCATTGTAAGCATGCTCCTCTCCTCCTTGCATTCCTTGATCAAATACAAGGATATGGGTTATGGTTTATGCCTGCAATGGATTTTTGCAATACTATGGATTTTCCAATTGCAACATTATGGATTTTTAACTTGCAACTTTCGGTATTTTTATCTTACAACAAACACCTATCATATCTTTATGATTCATTTTCTTGAAATTACTCAAATCAATTTGAGAGTTTTTTAAAATATCCTCGTTGACTGCATTTTGAAATTTGGCTAACTCACCATCAATTTTTTCCTTAATCCTTAATTCCTCCGGATTAGACGGTTCTTTAAAAGAAAAGAACTTTAATTGATCGGCAAAAGCGATATGAATTGTACCAAATAGAAACAACACTACAAATAGGGTAATCATTAATTTTTTATTCACAGAATCATTCCTCCTATCTATCGTTCTATTAGATTACATTGCAGAATCATAGTAGACCCAATCTTCTATATATGAAGGTATATTTCCCTTAATATCAGTTGTAATATTATATTTTCCTTTTTTATAATTCAATTTCTTTCCTAGAAATAATTAATTCAATAATATATGATTCCCCGGATTCCATAATGTTCTTTACTTCAAAAATAGATTCATTATCTGTCTCTTTTATTGATAATATCTTGAAATCCTGTAACTTTCTATTTGACATTCCGATGCCGTTAACCGGCAACACTCTTTGCTTTAAGTTATCATACAAATATATTCTAGCTAAAGCGCCACTTTTCTGAATAAGAGCTCGTTCAAATGCTTCAACCACTTTTTCTTCAGATTTATTTTGTTCTAATAAGGCTTCTTGAACATATCCAAATTCATGTTCAATTAACTCTAACTTCTCTTTGTATAATTTTTCCTGTTCATCATAATAGCCTTTTTTTTTGTTTAATATCATCTGTGATTTTAATAAGCTATTTTCAGTGCAACCGGATATAAAGAGAGTGAAAATTAATATTAAAATTATTTTCTGCATTGTTATTCTCCCCCTATTGAATAAAATCTAAGAAAATTAACTTAGTTTTATATACAAATAAGAGGGAGTAATCTCCCTCTTATTATGAAAATTAAGGTAAATCCGTTACATCTACATCTATCCATGAATTGATAATGATGGATTGATTGATACTGCATTGATCCATATTGTGTCATAATAAACAAATGCAGAATAATCTTTATTCTAAAATTTTTTCTTTCATTTTTTCTATGGTATAACCTTCATAATTCTTTTGAAAATAATTAACTCCACCTAAATTATCTCCAACATATTTTAATTGATTGTTTTTCTCATCTACTTCAAATTTCCCCTGATACACACCAGTAACTACATAAGCATTTTCTACTATCGGACCTTCATATTGTTTTAAAAAGAGAAAATATTTTTTATTATTTTTTACTACATTCAAATCTCCTTTCATATAATCCCCTAATTCCAATAAAGTGATTTCTTTACCTAGTTACCCCTGAAAAAGTCTAGG
>DJVN01000055.1 GCA_002441205.1 Syntrophaceae bacterium UBA6255
GCCGTATCCGGATAGTACGGCGGCTGGGTTGATTCGGTCATTATGCGGTTCGTAGATATCATGCTGTGTTTTCCCGCTTTTTTCCTCATTCTTGCGGTGATCGCTTTTCTGGAGCCTTCCATCTGGAATATTATGATCATTATAGGATTAACCGGATGGATGAGCGTTACTAGGCTCGTTCGTGCTGATTTCATTTCGTTGAAAGAAAGGGATTTTATCCACGCGGCCAAGGCTATAGGAGCCGGCGATGCGCGTATTATTTTCCTGCATATACTTCCTAATTCCATGGCTTCGATTCTTGTTGCGGCGACATTGGGCATTGCGGGAGCGATATTGACAGAATCAGCTTTAAGCTTTTTAGGTATCGGCGTGCAGCCGCCCACACCCAGTTGGGGCAATATCCTGACAGCGGGCAAAGATAATATTGACATTGCCTGGTGGCTTTCCCTTTATCCCGGACTCGCCATATTGGTTACGGTTGTCGGCTATAATCTGTTGGGGGAAGGCATAAGGGATTTACTTGATCCGCGTCTGAAAAAATAAGCTTTCTTCTGTTGGAATTGTTCATTCTTGATTAAATTATAAAAATATAATAGTAACTCAAAACCAAAACGTTCATTTTACATTGAGGAGAAGATAGAATATGTCAAATAGATTCAATGCTGAATCAATCAGCAACGATAAACGCATTCTTTCACGCAAGCTTTCACAGGGCGAAATTTCTGAAAAAGATATACAAGCGTTGTTGAAAAAACTGCCCGACGTTGCCGAAAACGCGGAAGAAGTTACTCTAAACGAAAACGAAAACGAAAATTAAAATCTCATGTTTATCGATTCCCACGCTCATCTGGAGATGAAAGAGTTCAATGCCGACCGTGAAGAGGTTATCAATCGCGCCGGAAGAGAGGGAGTTAATTTCATCATTACCGTGGGAACAAATCTCAAACTGAGCCTTAAAGCGGTAACGCTTGCCGATAAATATGAAAACATTTATGCGACCGTCGGCGTTCATCCCCATGATGCGGCTAAGACGAATCAGAATACACTGGACGATCTTAAAAATCTGGTTAAAACGCACAAGAAAATAGTGGCCTATGGCGAAATCGGATTGGATTTTTTCCGCAACATTTCTCCGCAGGAAAAGCAACTCGAATTATTTGGACTGCAACTGGAGTTAGCGAAGGAGCTGAATCTTCCGGTCGTCATCCATGATCGTGAAGCTCATCGGCAGTCGCTGGAAGCCGTTCAAGCTTCGGGAGTGAGAAGCGGCGTGTTTCACTGCTTTTCCGGTGATTACAACATGGCTAAAAAATGCATGGATCTCGGATTTTATATTTCCATTCCCGGCACGGTAACTTTCGACAAATCTAAGACAATTCAGGATGTCGCCGCTCGTGTTCCGCTTTCTTCAATGCTTTTGGAGACCGACGCTCCATACCTTACCCCGGTTCCGCATCGTGGAAAAAGAAATGAACCTTCCTTTATCGTGCATACGGCTAAAAAAGTCGCTGAAATAAAAAAAATTACCTGGGACGAAGTCGCGAGGGAAACATCCATCAATGCGATGAATCTTTTCGGCATAAAAACTCCGGCCAGTGCCGGTTAGTAAAGTCTTAATACGAATTTCATCATGATGAAAAAAAAATTACAAGCTATTGTCTTGCTCAGCGGAGGTATTGATTCCGCCACGACGCTGGCTATAGCCAAAACGATGGGATTTGATGTTTACGCGTTAAGTTTTCGCTACGGGCAAAGACACGCTGTAGAACTGAAGTCAGCCAGGCGCATAGCCAAAATGAATCGTGTCATCCGGCATTTGATACTGGACATTGATCTGCAAAAAATTGGCGGTTCCGCTTTGACCGCGGATATCAATGTGCCCAAGAGAAAAAGCACTGTGCCCTTGAGAAAAAATATTCCCATCACTTATGTTCCCGCGCGTAACACAATCTTTCTGTCTTACGCTTTGGCCTGGGCGGAAGTGGTTGGAGCTGACGATATTTTTATTGGCGTGAACGTTCTGGATTACAGTGGATATCCTGATTGCCGACCTGAATACATTGCCGCTTATCAAAAGATGGCCGGTCTGGCCACAAAAGCCGGAGTCGAAGGAAAACAAAAACTGAAAATTCACGCTCCCCTGATTAAGATGAGCAAAGCACAGATTATTCGGAGAGGGATTCAATTGGGGGTGAATTACAGTCTGACGCATAGCTGCTATGATCCCTCGGAGTCGGGTGAGGCTTGCGGTGAATGCGATTCCTGTCGTTTACGCCTGAAAGGGTTTAAAGATGCGGGATTGGAAGATCCCGTAAAATATAAAAAAAAGGCGTGTCGTTGAGTTATTTCATCAAAGAAATATTTTATTCAATTCAGGGCGAGGGGTTTTATTCGGGACGCCCGGCGGTTTTTTGCCGGTTTGCCGGGTGTAATTTATGGTCGGGCAAAGAAGAAGACCGTGAGAAAGCCATTTGCAGATTTTGTGATACGGATTTTGTCGGATGCGATGGAGAAGAGGGCGGAGAATTTTCGACAGCGAAAGAATTGGCGGGCAGAATTAAAAAATTGTGGCCTCAAAACACCAGTCGGCCATTCGTTGTCTGTACAGGCGGGGAACCTTTGTTGCAGATCGATGCGGAATTCATTTCAGCATTTCACGCCAACGGATTTGAAATCGCCGTGGAAACCAACGGCACGATTCTGCCGCCAGAAGGAATTGATTGGATTTGCGTTAGTCCCAAAGCGGGAGCTAAATTGTTATTGAAATCGGGAAATGAGTTGAAACTGGTTTTCCCGCAGCCCGGTGCTGAGCCGGAGCAATATGCCATGTTGAACTTCCCGTATTTTTTTCTGCAACCGTTGGATGCTCCAAACCGTGAAAATAATATACGTCTGGCGTTGGGCTATGTTTTGTCTCATCCACAATGGCGGTTGAGTATGCAGATGCAAAAAATTCTCGACATACATTAGGGGATCGTGAAACGGTGATTAGTGTACTAACCTCACTCGCTTCGCTTGGGGGTAATTGATTTATAGGGTAAATTATCTTTTCTAAGAAAGAGTTCATTAAATCAGATCAAGGTCATGCAGCTCATATCCCTTCAGATCACCCCTTTTTAGTTGAAAAAGAGGTTCTTAAATGATAGTTGCTCTCATAAATCAGGTTCGACTATGAATCAAAAAACCGTGCAAAGAATTAAAAAAGAACAGCAGGATAATATTCTGGAGGAGCTACGGCGGGAAAAGGCTGCGGTTCTGACCCGCGCCAGCTGGGCTGTTGAAGAAGTGATTGAAAAGATGGGGCGAATAGACGGCGAGATACAATTCAAATTATCTTGTTTGCAGGCCGTAAACGGTCATCATGATTCGAGTGATTTATTACGCCGGCGAAGGCTCATCTACGAAGAGATTAATCGTCACGTTGAAGAGTTCAATTCATGTCGTCAAAAAGCCCAGCTCAAATATTATTATCTGATTGTTACGCGTGAGGCGCTGGGGCTTAGACGTCATGAAATGGTTCAAAAAATTTACAGGATTCCCGATAAAAAGAAAAAAATAGAGCTGAATAATGGATAGATACAAAAAACCAAGAATCAAGATGGTGGAAACGCAGATCAGGGACCGCGGGATCAGTGATGCTCGCGTATTGAGAGCGATGGAAACCGTTCCACGCCATCTTTTTATTGATGAAGGGCTTATTGAACAGGCTTACTATGACAGCCCTCTGCCTATCGAAGAGCATCAGACCATTTCTCAACCTTATATTGTCGCGCTCATGACTGAAGCCCTGGAAATAAAGGGCAGGGAAAGGGTTTTGGAAGTTGGCACTGGCTCCGGTTATCAAACAGCGGTTTTGGCGTTTTTGGCGGACAGGGTTTTTTCTGTTGAGCGTATTGCTTCTTTAGCGACGAATGCGCGTCGAATTCTTGATAAACTTAATATTTATAATGTAGCCATAAGAGTGGGCGACGGATCTTACGGCTGGAGAGAAGAAGCGCCTTTCGACGGTATTATTATCACGGCTGCGGTGCCGGAAATTCCTCAATATTTGGTGGATCAACTTGCTGTCGGCGGGAGAATGGTGGCTCCCGTCGGTGACCGCGATGTGCAAACTCTATATAAACTTACCCGCCTGACAGAAAATCCTGAAGAAATCATCAAAGAAGATCTTGGCGGATGCCGCTTTGTCAGTTTAATAGGAGAAAGCGGGTGGAGAAAATAAATCATTCGTTTAAATCAATTATTTTTATTTCTTTTATTTTATGTTTGATGGCCCCCTGTTTTGAGCCTCCGTTATCCAAAGCCCAGGAAGCGGGCGTTTATCATTTGGTGAAAAAGGATGAGACTTTTTGGAGTATTGCTCGGGCTTATGGTGTTTCTGTAAAAGAATTGGCGAAAATTAATAATATAAACGATATTAACTCGATAAGAGAAAATTCCGTTCTTTTCATTCCCCGTGCGACTCGGGTCGTCGATGATGTTGCGAATGTAAAAAGTGATCATCATGATGCGGATATCAAAACCGGAAAAACGGGTTCAGATAGCATAAAAAGCATTGAACACCGGAAAGATGTCAGGAAAGTCGAGTCATCAAATCAAATAGAACAATCCAGAACGGAAAGCAAACAGGAACCTGCGGTAAAAACTGTTCAGAATAAAAAAACGTCTGAGAAAAAAATCGAATCCATGCATAAAGCGCATGTTCCCGACGAAAAAATAAAAGCAGGAAAGAATAAATTTATCTGGCCGGTTCGCGGAGAGATCAAGGATCGTTTTGGAGTGCAGTCCAATAAAACTTTTAATAACTGGATTAAAATTGTTTCTACAGCGGATAAAAAAGTAAAAGCAGCGGAAGCCGGGACAGTTATTTTTTCTTCCAATCTGAAAAATTACGGAGAAACCATCATCATCCGGCATCAGGATAATTTTGCCACGGTCTACACCCGTCTTAAGAAAAGATTGGTAAAAATAGATAAGAGTGTCAGAAAAGGAGAGGCAATAGCCGTGCTGGGAGAAAAAGATGATGCCGGCGACGTCTATATGAATTTTGAAGTTCGCAAGAAAGGGAAAGCTTACGATCCTCTTTTGTTTTTACCTTGATTTTATCAAGGTTTGCCGAAAAACAAATCATGACTATATTACTTCCATAACGACTGAAAGTGAATCATATGAAAGATCATTATGAGCAGGGCCCTATTCGCCCTCCCAGCGAGGCGACAAGCCTTCTGATTCGCGTGACCAGAAATTGCCCGTGGAACAAGTGCGCTTTTTGCCATACTTATCTCGGGACGAAGTTTGAGCTGCGCAGTGTAGATGAAGTTAAAAAAGATCTTCAAACCATGAAAGATATCGCCGACGGGGTTGTTGATGTTTCGTGGAAGTTGGGCGAAGGAGGCCGGATAAGCAAAAATGTTCTAAGATATATGTATAACCGTCAGGATTTACGTAATGATTATGTCTATTCTGTGGCAGTTTGGCTTTATTATGGCGGAGAAAATGTTTTTTTGCAGGATGCCAATTCGCTGATTTTAAAAACAGCCGACCTTGTATCAATTCTTGATTTTTTAAAAGAAAAGTTTCCAAACGTGAAAAGAATCACGTCGTACTGCCGTTCGCATACTGCGGCTAGAAAAACTGTTGCTGAATTTGAACAATTAAAAAATGCAGGTCTTTCCCGCATTCATATCGGCATGGAAAGCGGTTGTGATGACGTTTTGGCTTTAATCAACAAAGGGGTTACCGCCGGTGATCACATGAAAGCCGGTCTGAATATCAGAAAGGCAGGCATTGAACTGAGCGAATACGTGATGCCCGGACTTGGCGGAACAAAATATACTCGTCAGCACGCCTTGGATACGGCGAAAGTCATTAATGCGATCAATCCTGATTTTATACGGCTTCGCACGCTTCACGTTGTGCCGGGTACTCATTTGGATGAGTTGATGAAAAAAGGTGAATTTCACCCTTTAAAAGATGATGATGTTCTCAAGGAAATAAAATTGTTCATTGAGAATCTGGATGTTCAGGGAACATATCTGACCAGCGATCATATATTGAACCTGCTGGAGGAACTTGAAGGCGGGTTTCCTGAAGATAAGCAGAAAATTTTATCTACGATCGAACAATATTTTCAACTATCCCCTGATGAGCAGCTTATTTTTCGAGTTGGAAGACGCAGCGGTGCCTGTAGAAAGCTTGTCGATCTATCGGATACGGAAATGTATTCAAAGTTAAAATCAACGGTTGATCATTATGCTGTCCAGGGTCTTAATATTGAAGAAGAAATAATCAAAACAATGAATAATTACACATAGATATCAATAAATTATTCAGGTGTGGACACGTATTTTCCCCCCACTTTTACTTTTTCTTTCATTTATTGTGACTGATATTCTGACTGACGGTAAATATTTTATTGACACTTATGTTCTTTCTGCTTATACTGCCGCCGTCAAAAGGCAGTATTTTATTAAATATCAGATAACCGAACTCTTGTACCGAGTCTGCTATTGATCTTAGACAATTTGTTCCAAATATTAACAGAGCATGAACAGCTTATGTATTGACGGGACAAGAAAAAACATTGCAGTTAGTTGTCAAGGGCTATGAGAATATAAAGCGTCTGAGTTATCTGAGCGATTAATAAAATCGTGCGATATTTTGATAAAAAAGAAAACAATAAATTAGAGGAGGCTATACAATGC
>DJVN01000058.1 GCA_002441205.1 Syntrophaceae bacterium UBA6255
TCGGGTTCGGGACCTGGATGCCGGCACCGCGCACATTTATCTTGAGTTTGAATATCGCCGTGTGGGCTGCCCACGGTGTGGAACCGTGAAGAGGGAGACGCTTTCATGGCTGGCCAGTTCGGCCCGATTCACGCAACGGTTCGAAGACCGGATCGGGTTGCTTTGCCGGGAGATGAGCGTGAAGCGGGTTGCTGAACTCAATGATCTGAGCTGGGATCAAGTGTGTCGCATGGAAAAGAGCTATATGCGTCGTTTGATGGAAGAGCATCCTCCTTCTGAGCAACTTCGTGTGATTGGCATTGATGAAATATCCATCCGGAAAGGCCACACCTATGCCATTGTGGTTGCCGATCTGGATCAGAAGCGCCCCATCTGGCTGGGCGGACAGGGACGTACAGAAAAGGACATGGATCTGTTTTACGAGGTGATGGGCGAAAAACGCTGCACATCGATCCAATTGGCGGTTATGGATATGTGGAAACCGTTTCGCAAATCAACACTGGCAAATGCCCCCAATGCCCGGATTGTTTATGACAAATTTCACATTATGAAACATCTGTCCGATGCCCTCGACGAGGTCAGGCGCAGCGAATACAAGAGAGCCAGCGAGAAGGATAAGCGATTCATTAAAGGGCAACGCTACACTTTACTATCTCATAAATCCAATCTGGATCTGAAAGGACAAAAATCTTTGGAAATGCTTTTAAAAGCCAACAAGCGGTTGCACAAGGCCTATTTATTGAAAGAGTCTTTCGGCCAGCTTTGGGATTACGGTAATCCGACTTGGGCGCGAAAGTTCTTTGATAACTGGAAAGCACAACTCCGTTGGCAGCGACTGACATCCTTTGAGAAGTTTGCCGACCTCATTGAAAAACATTGGGATGGAATCATCAGTTACTGCCATCCTGATCACAAAGTGTCCTTGGGATTTATGGAAGGCCTGAACAACAAGATTCGTCTGATTCAGCGCAGAGCATACGGCATCAAAGATCAGGAATATCTTATGCTCAAAGTGATTACGTCATTCATTCATGAACAGAAAGTAGTCTGATTTATGCACAACAAAGTCGGAAGACCCATAAATCTTTTTGGCACGTTCGCTTATATTACGAGAAATTCTTCGAATTTACTGCACGAATTTAATGTCAGGCGGACGGAATATCTTTAGAAGGAATCTCTCCGTTTTGACCTTACAAAATATTGCGCCGATTATTTCATTTAGTTTTATATAATCGAATTTCATAACACTGAATACCGGACAATGATGCGTTGATGATTATAAAATTTAAAACGACTGGGTTAAGCAATCTAAAAACAATATGCTTTGCGCTTAGCCCATTTCAAGACCTTGCAATCTCCTAATTCACACGCCTTTTGCGCGTCGCGGCAGCCCATAGTTTTATCTCCCTTTAATATATAAGTAATCCCCCGGTTGTTGTAAGCAATGACGTCCGCGGTATTCATGTGAATCGCCTCGTCAAAATCCTTAATAGCCAGCTGATACTGTCCCAGTTTTGCATAAGCCTTGCCTCGATTGTTATAGGCCGCAGCCATATCCGGTTTCAGGCGGATGGCTTGACTGCAATCCTCAACAGAACGATGATATTGACCAAGCCAATAATAAGCGTCCCCCCGGTTGATATAGGCATAAGCATAATCGGGCTTTAAACGGATTGCCTGATCATAGTCACTAATCGCATTTTTGTACATGCCGAGATCGGCATAAGCATTCCCCCGACTGTTATGGGCGCTGGCATAACTTGGTTGCAACATAATAGCTTGGTTCAAATATTCAATAGCCTTTTTCGGATCTGTAAACTTTCCCCCGTCACGATCCCACAAGGCGTCGGCATGATTAAACCAATCCTCTGCTGTTATGCTCAAGACCGGAAAACATAAAAGAGTTAAAATCAGTAAAATGGAAAAGATAATTTTTTGCATAACACTTCTTCTTTAATCACGGGTATGAACCCCAGGGCAAGCCCTGAACCCTGATTCCGCTCCAAGGGGCGGGGTATGATACCCTCCGCTGTGCGGGATTGTTCGACTTAAAAATTTCAATGCGCTGCGCTTTTGACATTTGAGTCTCACAATAAATAGCAAAATATAAGTTGTACCAATGAATTTGACCCATCATAGCACGACACATTCTTTTTTGAAGAAATATTTCGGGAGGGTAAATAATTTTAGAAAAAGGCAACACCTTGCAACAATTCATTTGAGGGCAATGACAAACCTAAACACTTCTTTCTAAATGCTCGTAAATAAATGGATACCGGCTTGTTATCTGCGCAAATATCCGTCCAGTTTTTTCCTTCAACATAGTAAAACCTGTTTTATAAAAAGCTAAGCGAATAAACGAAAGATTTTCGATATTTGAACCAAGACCAGGATTCTCAAGATCATTCAAGTGGGTTAAATTGCTTGAAAGAATATCTGCCTCTTCGTTTGAGGGCGGGCGGCTTTTAAGGATCTCCGGTTTAAACCCTACGCCATACGTGGATAAACACACTATTTTTTACATAGCTTTCATTTCTCATTTTCTGATTTTGCTTTATTTTTCATCTCAGCGAGAAATTCATCTGAAAAATATTCCCTTCCCGTGTTTGTTTCAGCTCTATTTACGCTTTTAACCCGGCGCTGCATCTGATCGCTTGTCATATTGAAGTCTCATTAAAATTTGAGTTCCACAATAAAAAAATCCCCAAAACAGAAGTTTTGCTGATTTAACCCCGGACATTTTTAAAATTAATGATCGGACTGACTATTCTCTATTCGCGGAATTTTTCGGAACAACCGAACGGACATGACGTCTTCTAAGATTGAGAACCGGAGAAGTCCAGTTTCGCCCTGAACCATCAAGTGCAACGAGCTCGACATTTTCAAGACACAGAAACTCCTGATCATCGCGATTTATATAATTGGATAACGGATTGGCATAGCCATTCGGGGGCAGTACTATATCACCTTCTATCCGGTAACGATCCGTCTCTACCACAATTCTCTCTTTTTTTACTTTTACGGAAAGCATCAGACAACCTAAGTTATTGAGTAAGGGATGCCCCTTTGACCAATATGCAATATGGCAAAGGCTATTTGGGATAATTTTCAAGCACTACATCTTTGTGAATATTATAGGAAGTACGGTTTTACAAGTCAATAAAATCTTGAAGAGTCTAAAGCCTTTATATCAGGGTGCATTAAATAATCTTTATGAAAAATTATCAACGGCAACAGGCCGATTTTATATTTTACAGGAAAATGAATTGTGTTATTATTACACAGCGGGAAAGATAAGTTCATCAGACGAACAATTTTAAAAGGATGTAATTATGTTAAAAAATCTGAAAAATGCCATTGATGGCTCCGATGCATTGTTTTTATTTTTATTTTCTATAATGCTGACTATTATTGTATTCACCGGTTGCCAGACCGCCGCACAGAGGAAAGCGGAGTTGTTGCAAGCTGAAGATGAAGCGCTAAAACAAAGAGACAGAATTTGTTATCAAAATATTAAGCAAAAGCATGAAAAAGACAAGGATGTTTTGTCCTATATGGAACCATGGCTGGATTCCGATGCAGCGAATGGTTATCAGGGCTTTTTTGATGGCAGCAATAAGATACCCACAGACTACGAGGTCAAAATCATCATTGGTATTTATAATGACATCGCCCATTGTCGCGCTGAAATGATCGAAGGCCTGAAGAGAATCAACCCCGACATGGTTCCTATTTATGTTCAAAGTTATCGTGCATCGGATCTCAATATGACCGAACTTATTGAACGTAAAATAAGCTGGAAGGAAGCCCAGGAGAGAAAAATAGCATTAGACAATGAGACTGATCAAAGAATTCGGGCAGAGCTATCACGTTTAGAACAAGATTTAGAGACATTTCGTTATGATGATCCGGCAAATCGGCGTGCAGATGCAAAATCGGATTCAGCGTCTGCATTAATACAAAACAAACAACAAGAAGCCCTGTCTGAACAACTTCGCAATCAGCGCTTGATGCAGAACCAGCCGGTTTGCGTCAAAACTGGCAACATACACTATTGCCGGTAATGTTTTCAGTTGCAGAAACCATCGATCGGTATCACGGCCTAAGCCATAAAGCACAGATCGTGGCATTTAGAAAAAGGCATGGCCTGTTTAAGGATAGAGGCACTATTGACAAATTAATATTAAGGGTATATCTAAACTGTGCAATTCATAAAATATAAACACAGGAGATGATGATATGAAAAATATTTTGTCCGCTGTTATGGTCGTATTATTCATATTTGGCTTTTTATCAACTTCCCACGCAGAAGATCCTGACACGCTTTGGAAAGCACGTGCCGCACAGGCATCTGAAAAACTGAAGGAAATAAAGAAAAAAATGGCAAAGGATGATTCTAAAGTGTTAAGATTAGAAGGCATGGTGGAATCAGCATACGCAATGATTATTGCCGCGCCAGATGTTACCATGAAAAAAACACCCACACTTGCCACATATCATTTTCTTTTAAGTTATGGCGATGATGGCATGTTGGACGTTGTGTATCTTTACGATTTAAAAACAAAGAAATACATAGGCATGAGAATTGACCGTCTTCCTAAAAACAGAGGCGTTGTGTTCTTTGAAGGGAAACTTGATAATTTTATAACGATATCAAACTATACTGATATGAAGGAACCTAAGGTGATGTTCAGCAAGAGCGATCCTTTCAAGATATATGTTTTAGATAAATAATTTTTGGTATGAACCGGGAAAGACTATATTAAGCAGTGGAATGCTAGTATAGTCTTTTCTTTTTTGTCTTACGGCACCATCAATTCCCGAAGATGCTGATAAAAATCAAATCCTGCAACAACGCCGAGATAAAAATATTGAACGGGGGACATGATGTCTGATCAAATACATTACATTGATTCCTGCATTGCTTATTATGAAGCAAGGATTAAAAGCGATAAGGCATTAATAAGAAATTACAAAATATCTATAAAAGAAAGAAGCGCCTGTGATTGGTTTATCACACACTTTCAAGACTGTATAAGTCATTATAAGGATTTGATAAAAAAATATGAGGCTTCATTAAAATACAATGAGGCAAAGCTTGCAAAATTCAAAATTGAGAGATCTGCCGCAGACGGGAAAAAATTCACGGTTATACAAGGCGGTCTTTGCGAAAATATGAAGGGGTAGGCATGGCTATTTCCCAAAAACAAAACGGCATGTCAGCTATTGGCTGGATGTTATTCATAGGATTGATTGTTGCTGTTTCGGTACCGGGAATGAAAATAATACCGATCTATCTCAACGATATGAAGATTCACAACGCGCTGAACAAACTGGAATCCGATTTAGCGTCCCAAGTATCTTCCGCAACTCCGGAAAAAATCAAAAGTGATTTATTAACCCGTTTTGCCCTTCAACAAATGCCGGAAATTACCCCGGATGAAATCATGATTACGCAAGCAGATAACAAATACACGGTAAGAATAACCCATCAATACAGAGAACGGATCATACAAGACAAGTATTTCACCTTCAACGTCGACAAATCAGTCGATATACCGTCGATTGTAATGAAAGATCGATAAACCGCTTCATATGCGGGCCAACAATAAAATACTTTATATAATATTAGGATGATTGCATCATTGGCGATGTGAGATTTTAACTCGCAATATAAATATTTGTAATGATTAAGTATAATTAATACCTATTTCCAAACGTACCCCCAAATGTACCCCCAAAACTTATTAAAAAGTCAAAATTTCATCAATTTTATTTCCAACCCTCAACGCCAAAA
>DJVN01000156.1 GCA_002441205.1 Syntrophaceae bacterium UBA6255
CCTTCAAAATAGTGAGCCAAGCTGACTATAGGAAGCGTAAGTGGTAATGAGAACTCAAAATTCAGTAATGAAGTGAACTGAATTTTGTAAGTCGAATTATCCAATCCCGACGAGTCGGGATTGGGAACTAGTGAGTCCCAAATTTCAGAAGCTTGGCGTACTGAAATTTGCCAGACGAACTATCCCGCGATCGGCGGAGGATATCGAAGATATCCGTGGTATCCCCGAAGCGATAGCGGATGGGGACAATGGTCAATATACTTTAAATCTTTTGGGAGGACAGAGCCATCAATGCCTCTCTGATTCTCCCCGTGTGGCAGGTAACCGGAGGAATCTCCGATAGTAGCTTTCGGGCTCTATCGCAGATTCCTGATTGCTAATAAATTAAGAGAGGACAATATGGATCTGAACAAAAAATTTCCCGGGAAAAGAGTGGTCATTACAGGAGCCGGCAGCGGATTGGGAAGAGCGCTGGCAATGGAATTTGCGAAAAGAAACTGGAACATCGCCATTGCGGAAATCAACGATGAGCGAGCCAAAGAATCGGCAGAAATGGTGAAGACGGAAGGCGGCATCCCGCTGACAATTCACTGTGATGTAACAAAACCCGAAGATCTGGAAAATGTTCTGAACGTTGTCAAGAAAGAATGGAAGGGCGTGGACATCCTGATCAACAACGCCGGCGTGGCCTCAGCCGGATGGTTTGAAAAGATTCCGTTGGAAAAGTGGGACTGGATTATTGGAATCAATCTGATGAGCATTGTCCACGGATGCCGCACGTTCATTCGCCATTTCAAAGAATCCGGAGATGGAGGTTATATCGTCAACGTGGCGTCCAATGCCGGCATAGCCTCGTTGCCCGAGATGGTCAGCTATAACACCACCAAAGCCGCCGTGATATCCATTTCCGAAACGTTGAAAATAGAACTATCCAAAATTAACGTCGGCGTTTCCGTTGTCTGTCCGACTTTTTTCAAAACGAACCTGATGGATCAGTTTACGTCGCCGGACGAGCGTCAACGCGAACTGGCCAATACATTTTTCGGCAATGCCAAGACAACATCCGAAAAGGTTGCAAATCATACCATTCAATCGATCGAAAAAAACCGTTTTTATGTAATTACCCAGAAAGACGGCAGGAACATGTGGCGCATGAAAAGATGGTTTCCGGAAATGTATTTCAAGGTCATGTCGCTATTATATAAAACCGGATTCTACGACAGGCACCTGAAAAAGCTGTTAAAATTGATGAATATCGTCGGATAAATAATAAGTTTATATTTCGCATTGACTTATCTTCGTCAAAGATAAGCAGATATATTTTATCTCTCAAGGGGAAATTTTATATTTCATTGACATTCAATAAATCATATTTGTATATTTTGATATCTGGCTGAGCATTTCCATTTTTTTAACCTGCGTGATGAAGGAGGTCTTATGAATAAGAACATCATGGATAACATCAGCGCCTACGTGAACAAAGAAAACATTCTCATGGGTGCGGCATCGGCTGAAGAACTCAATAAAGACGCCCCGGAGGGATTCCGTCCGAAAGATTTATTGCCCGGCGCCAAAACCGTGCTCGTATTTGCTCAGCCTCTACCCCTGGCAGTCTTTCTGGTGCCCGGAGACAATAATAATTTTTATCAAAGGTCGTCCTATACGCACTACCTGATCATGGATAAACTGGCCAATGATTTAAGTCTGATGATTCAGCAGGCCGGTTATCCATCTCTGCCCATTCCATCTTACAGCCCTTTGCGTTTTTATAAAGGCGAGCCGCGTGGCATCATCAGCCTCAAACATGCCGCCGCTTATGCCGGCTTGGGTAAAATGGGACGCAACACTTTGCTGATTAATCCTGAACATGGAAACGTCATGCGTCTGGGTGCATTGATGACGGAAATGGAGTGGCCCCAATATCCGGTGATGAACGAAAAAAGCCCCTGTCCTGACAAATGCAGGATCTGCGAAGATGCCTGTCCGGTCGGCGCGCTCAAAGACGGACATATTGATAAAACGAAATGCATGGGCAATTGCATCAAGCATATTCTCTTGCCGCCGAAGTTTATGCTGCCTATGATGAAACGTACCGTTGCCGCAAGCACACTGATGACAAAATTCATGGAACTGACATCCCTTAATTTTTTTGAAACCTATGCCATCGATTGCAAGGCCTGCCTGAAAGCCTGCATCCATTTTCCGGGAATTAAGGCAATGAAAGTTAAAAGTGCATAGCGGTTGTGCAAAGGAGGCCAAGTTGCCCGAAGACCTTTCGACGGCCTTCAGCCGATTTATACAGTCTGTATAAACATTGTTATCATTAGAGCAATTGAATGCAAAAGACTGCGGAAGCATATGAGATTCTACGAGTACTCTCAACTAAACAACCTCGCTTGGTCGGCGTAGATGGAGTTGATGGCTCTGGTAAGAGTTGGCTCGCTACGTTACTGTCAAAAGAGCTTGGCTGGGCCCACATTGATCTGGACGACCACATTGAGAACAATATGGGCGGGTACGCGGAACATGTACATTGCGACGAAGTTCAAAACATACTCAACAACACCAATGGGTCCGTCATTATTGAAGGCGTGTGCCTTCTTCATGTGTTTGAAAGACTACAAAGGCACCTGGACTTCCTCATTTACGTCAAGAGAGTGGCTCACTACGGCAGATGGTACGACGAAGAAGACTGTATTGTAAGCGAAGATATTGATGACTTCATAAACAACAAAAAGGGGAAACTGCGGAAGTTTGCGGAAGCGGACGCTTACATGAACGGTGAAGAACCACCGACTGACGTTGAGTTTCCTGCATTGGATGAAGAAATCATCCGCTATCATTACAAATATAGGCCCCAAGATAAGGCCGATATTGTGTATGAAAGAATCGACTGATAACAAGCCGTTCCACCGGATTGCTTACGCTCCCGGTGAACTCGCCGTTAGCCACAAAAATAAAACAATGGAGAACATGAATTAATGAGTGTTGTTGCTGGTTGCTCACTATTTAACGGTGTTCTGCTTGCCGCAGACTGTCGGGCAACTGTTCAATATCGTAATCAACCTGCCATTCACTCAGACAATGTTCTAAAGGTCTTTGCCATCCATCCCAATACTGCAATGGCTTTTGTTGGGGATATAGATATAGCCGCCCACCTACTCCAGAAACTTGTGGTTAGCTTAAAGTATCGAAGCCGAAAAGATCCAATTACCCTATCTCGCTGGCTACCGAGACTTTTTAGACACGAGTATCAAAAGTTTGTTTCTCAGTTCGGCAAAAGAACCGTTATATTCATGATTGCATCCGTCATTAAGGGACGCCCCAATGTCGTTGAAAGGGTGGCTGTTGAGGAACTTGTAAAGTACATCAGTTTTGGGCATAGCCCAATACAAAGAAACTTTATGCCAAGCATACTGATCGAAATCATGAAACTCCCTTCAAATTTCAAGTGGGTTACCATCCCAGGCACTTGTATGGGCGTTCTGTATGTTTTGGCGTCACCATCGTTTCAGATGAGGGCTTATCGTCCACTGCAATTCGCAGCCATTGGATCAGGTGAATCTGCTATAGAGGAGATTACAAACTATCAGGACGCCATCTTGGCACTAGAGCCCGGTAATTCATTCGTAGAGAGCTCACAGTTTCGTCAAGTCATACAGCATTTTATTGATGAAAGAAAAATACAATCTGTGGGAGGACTGTATCCTGTTTTGAAAGTTACAGAAAGAGGTGTAGAGCATATAACAATGGGCACGGAGATTCCTGTCGGTGGTACACGCCTTGAGTTAGCTTTTGAAAACGGTCGATGGATTCAAAAGAACCTATCGACAGGCAAACAAATCCCTATTCTTATGCCATGGGAACTCATCAAGAATCGCATTACAAAAGATCAGACGTTCAATGACCTAAGTGAAGCTTACAGAAATTTTAAAGGTGAATCATAATGAGAGACATATCGAAATTGGCTAACCAGTCGCTACAGCCAATCGCTACGCTCCGGCTGATTTTCTCGTGCACTACATAAACATTGCCATTATGACGTTTTGGTGCTATAGCTACATAACGTCAAAGGAGGTGATTTTATGGGTACAGCGGCAATGCGGGCCACCGTCTATTTGGACCCTGCATTACACAAAGCACTCCGGCTAAAGGCACTGGAAACATCTCAGTCTTTATCAAAGCTGGTCAATGATGCCATCAAGGAAGCACTCGCGGAAGATGCTGAAGATATTGCAGCGTTTGAAGAAAGAGTAAAAGAGCCGCTTATCAGCTATGAAGCAATGGTCAAGAGGCTGAAAAAAGATGGCCGGCTATAAAATTTATTTTAAGAAATCTGTTGAAAAAGATTTTCGTAAAATACCCAGGCAAGATCTTCAAAAGATTCTTTCCCGCATCGAGGCTCTTGCCGAATATCCGAGACCACCAGGGCACGAGAAACTTTCCGGGCAAGAAAAATATCGCGTCCGTCAAGGCTTATACAGAATTATCTATTCTATTCAAGACAGAGAGCTTACGGTTTGGGTTGTAAAGGTGGGACATCGAAAAGATGTTTATCGCTGAAGCGAACAATCCGCTAGAGCAGCTCGCAGACCCACGACCGCTCCGGCTTAGCTTTTCGTCAGGAGCCTAATTAATATATCATTGACACAAAAGATTGTTCTTCCTATACTTCACAGTGTTATAATTATATCGGGATAAAGGTGTTTCATGGGACTTGCCGGAGACATAGTTGTTATCGTGATGGCCGCCTTGGTGGGAGGTTTAATCGCGCAGGCACTGAAACAACCCCTGATTCTCGGTTACATTCTTGCCGGAATAGCGGTCGGACCTTATACCGGGGGCATCACCGTTTCGGACATTCATAATATCGAGAAGCTGGCGGAAATCGGCATCGCGCTCCTGCTTTTCGCGCTCGGTCTTGAATTTTCCTTCCGCGAATTAAAACCGGTCCGCACCATTGCCCTGTTCGGCACACCAGTGCAAATTATCCTGACCATGTTGTACGGATTCGGTATCGGTCATCTCTTTGGCTGGTCGTGGACATCTTCCATCTGGTTTGGCGCCCTGATATCTTTGTCCAGCACGATGGTGATGATTAAAACGCTGGAAAAGCAGGGCATGATGGGCACGTTATCCAGTCGCGTGATGATCGGCGTGCTCATTATTCAGGATCTGGCCATCGTCCCGATGTTGATCATCCTGCCGCAGTTGAACAACATTCAGGCCGGTTTTTCGATTCTGCTTGTCTCCGCCGTTAAAGCGGCTGCCTTTCTTCTGGCGATGATTTTTGTCGGCACGAAAATTATTCCCCGCCTGATGCGATACATTGCCAACTGGAATTCGCGAGAACTTTTTCTCATTGCCACGGCCGCCATCGGACTGGGCATCGGCTACGGAACTTACATTTTCGGACTTTCTTTCGCCTTCGGCGCTTTCGTGGCGGGAATCCTGCTCAGCGAATCGGATTACGGTTATCAGGCGCTGAGCGACATCATTCCGCTCAGGGATGTTTTCAGTTTGCTCTTTTTCACGTCCATCGGGATGCTGCTGGATATCGGATATCTTTTTGCTCACTGGCCAATGATATTGCTGCTGGTGGCTCTGGTGATGGTGGGCAAGGCATTGATCTTTGCCGTGCTAAGCCGGTCATTCGGTTATCGTAATGTCATCCCGCTGGCGATGGGTTTGGGCCTTTTGCAGGTTGGAGAATTCTCTTTTATTCTCGGACGCGTCGGGGTTGCGACAAAATCAATTTCCACGGAGTTCTATTCTCTGGTTTTAACGATGACCATTATCACCATGCTGTTGACGCCTTTTATATCGGGGCTGACAACGCCGCTTTACGCGTTTGCCCGGCGCTGGATCAAGCCGCTGAAATTAGCGCCCATTCATTTCCCCAAAAGCGGTTTGAAGGATCATATCGTCATTGCCGGCGGCGGACGCGTGGGCATGTATGTGGCTCATGTCCTTGACCGAATGGACATGCCTTTTGTGATTCTGGAATACAATTCCCGCCGTGTTCACGAAGTAAAAGGATGCGGGTTCCCGATTCTTTTCGGCGATGCCGGCCGGCGAATTATTTTAGATGCCGCTGATCTGCAAAAGGCAAGGCTTTTACTCATCACAACTCCTGTTGCCGTTATTTCACTGGGAATTGTTGCTCATGCGCAGAGAATAAAACCGGACATCCATATCATTGCGCGTGCAGAAGGTGTGGAACAGATGAAGGCGCTGTATGAAAAGGGAGTGACTTATGTGGTACAACCAGAATTTGAAGCCAGTCTGGAAATTATCAATCAGACCTTGTTGAATCTCGGTATTCCCGCTGACCAATTGAAAACATTGACGGAAGACGCCCGTCAGGAATTGAACCGTCCGCTATGCATTTGACATCCGGTGATGGTCAATTTTGTTGCCATTTAAAAAGGTCATGAAATTATTTCTGAAAACATAAAATTTTTAAGGGAGACTCTTATGAAAAAAATCATGATATTTATTTTAGGCTGCCTGATATTTAATCTGACATCCTGCAGCAGCGCCCTCAAACAGAAGGATGTCAATGCCTGGCTCATCTCCAAAGCTGGAAACGAAAAGGCAATGATCAATGTCAGCGGCTCCTGGGAAGATATCAATAAAGATGACAGGTCCTTTCACCCGTGGCCGGCATATTCCGGTTGGGACAAAGGGACATTTGAACAAACAGAGAAAGACGTCACAGGCATGCTCGGCAGTTATATGATTAAAGGCATTGTGAGCGGAGACACATTAATCATGGTTATGATGTATGGCGGCACACCGTATTACATGGCGAAATTGAAACAGAAGAATAATAAACTGTCCGGTGAATATTATTCTTCGAAAGACAAGGAGCTTGAAAGTCCTTTCCCGATGACCTTGAAAAAAGTTGAATAACGATTGAAGTCCGGTTTTTGCCGGCTGCAATAAAATTCAAATTTTTCTAAATGAATGTCTGCCCTGGTCATTTTTCGCCGCAATATTTCCCCTCGGCGCGCAGCCGGTCGATCTCCCGTTTCTGCAATTCGGTATACGCGATTTTCCCGACCCGTGTCTTCGGTAGTTCGTCGATAAATTCCACCTCTCTCGGGCAGCTCCACTTGATCAGGTCTTTACGGCAGAAATTGATGAGTTCTTGCGCCATGTCCGGCCCGGCCTTGGCAGCGCATTCCTTCTTCAGCACGACAAACGCCTTGACACGCTCGACCTGCTCCTTGTCAGGTATGCCGACAACGCAGCAATCGGCGACCGCCTCATGTTTGTAGAGATGCCCTTCAATCTGTGCCGGGTATACGTTCATTCCGGAAGATTTGATCATGCGTTTTTCGCGCAGCTTGAAATAAAAAAAGCCGTCCTGGTCCATGGTGGCGATATCACCGGTATGCAGCCAGACCAAACCATCGGGATGTTTTTTCAGCGCCTCTGCCGTCTCCTCGGGCTGATCAAGGTATCCCATCATCACCGCCGGACCGTGCAGGCAGATTTCGCCTTCTTCCCCGACGGTTGCTTCTTCGGTGGTTCCTTTTTTTACGATTTTAGCCAGCATATTCGGAAAAGGAATGCCGATACTGCCCTCGCGATATTCTCCAAGGGGCATGGCCATGATGGCCGTAACGGCCTCGGTCAGACCGTATCCTTCTAGAAGCCTGACACTCTTTCCGCCCTGCCGCTCAACGATGTTTTCAAATCGTTCTTTGACCGCTCTGGGCAATGTGTCGGCGCCGCTGAAACACGCATACAGACAGGAGAGATCACTTTTGTTGAACTTCTCGCTTTTGGTGAGTGCATCGAATAAAGTCGGAACACCAATTAGAAAGTTGGGTTTCTTCTTTATCATTTTCGCGGCCAGATCGGCGTCGAACATAGGTACCAGGATGGACTTTCCTCCGTTGGACAGCGCCGTATTGACGCATACGCCGAGGCCGAAGCCGTGGAAGATGGGCAGCATGGCCAAAATGTCGGAGTACTCCGGATTCATACCCACCCAGTTTGCGCACATGAGACCTTCGGACACAAAGTTGTCATTGGACAGCATAATACCCTTGGGCGTGCCGGTGGTGCCGCCGCTGTAAAGAATGACAGCAAGATCATCGGGATTGACATCGGTTCTGAGCACCTGGGGATGTCTGGTTTTCATGACCCACTTCTTCCAATCCACGATCATGGGATCATCCTGAGGAATCGGTGGATTTTTTCTTCCTGCTTTCAGCCAGTAAAGTTTTGCCAGATGCCATGGCAGATAGTCCTGCATTTTGCAGATAAGAAGTTTTTCCACGCCTGCCCGTCTCGCGGCGGGAGCAAAGGTATTGAGCCACATGTCCATGGTCAAAGCGAAACGGCTTTTGCTCACTTTGCAGTAAAATTCAATTTCACTTTCCGTGGAAAGGGGATGAATCATGCTGGCAACAGCGCCCAGTTTATTTATTGCGTAAAAACAAATGATTCCCGGAGGAGACGTGGGCAAGGAGATGGTCATCCGGTCTCCTTTTTTTAATCCGAGGGCGGCAAGGGCGTTGGCACATTGATCGATCTGTTTCTTAAATTCGAGGTAGGTGACTTCGACCCCCATGAAATCGTAGGCTACCCGGTCATGAAAATCGGACACGGACAAAGCAACGGATTCGTACATGCTGATTTTCGGAAAGTTCAATTCATGGGGAACATTTCCGTAATATTTAAGCCATGGTTTTTTTTCGTACATGACGTTTATAACCTCCCTTGATTAAAAGGTTTATTATTGCTACTATAAAAATATATAATATTCTATAATAAATTATTAAAATCATTGCCGATCAAAATGTAAAAACGTTTTTTAAAAACCAATTCTTACACCTTGGAAAAATAATATTGTCGGAGCAATTAAGATCACGTTAACAATGTTTTAAAGGAGGGGAAAAATGATCAAGAAAATATTTTTCATAACGCTTCTGTCGGTTTTTGGATTTTCATCAATTGCATCGGCTGCTGAAGTGATAAAACTTCCGCCGCCTCAGTTAAATGGTGGTAAATCTTTAATGCAGGCATTGAAAGAAAGACGATCGGAAAGGTCGTTTGACACAAAGAAACTGCCGGTAAACGTTCTGGCCAATATGCTCTGGGCTGCCTGTGGCATCAATCGGCCGGAAGCGGGGAAACTGACCGCTCCCTCGGCAATGAATCGTCAGCAGATTGATGTTTACGTGGCACTTCCTGAAGGGCTTTATTTATATGAAGCCAAAGGACATATTTTAAAACCAATTGTCGGTCAGGATATACGTGCATTAACCGGGAAACAGTCCTTTGTTGCCCAGGCGTCGCTGACATTGATTTATGTGGCCGATTTCAAGAGAATGGGAAACATAAAAGACGAAGAGAAGAATTTTTACGCGGCGACGGACACGGGTTTCATCAGCGAAAATGTTTACCTGTTTTGCGCCTCGGAAGGTTTGGGGACGGTTGTCAGGGGTTCGATTGATAAGGAAGCTCTGGCCAAGGCCATGAAACTTGGCGATCATCAAAAAATTGTTCTGGCCCAGTCCGTGGGATATCCGAAAGAATAAATTATCAAAAATTTATGAAAATGGGCTGTTTTCTGAACAGCTCATTTTCATAAAATAATCTTTATTGCCCGGTGAGATTTAAGAGATTCATAAATTGCTTGACGATGAGATTCACTTTCCACGGTCACTTCCACATTAAAACATGAGTATTTGCCTTTTTCGCTTTGACGGGAAAGAGTCATGGCATAGGAACGATCCTGAACAATTTCATTTACCGCGGATTTCATTGTCCTTTGATCAATCCCAATGATTTTATAAAGCCAAACGCAGGGATATGTAATCTGTAAATTCTTTTCTTTATTTTCAGTCATTATTTTGCACACTAAAAATATGAATTATTGTTTTCATTTATGCGACAAGAATCAACAGAGTCAAGAAAAATTATATTATTTCCGCTGTGATATTTACGGTTTGGACAATCAAGAAACAGATCATAAATCGCTTTGACAAGCGCAGGTTACTCTGGTAGGAAATCAAAGTAGATTTGGTTAATGAAGTCTTTTTAAAAAACGGCAAAAGGAGGCTTTTTTATGAAAAAAATTTTAGTTTTTGCTTTTGCGATACTTTTTGTGGCGTCATTTGCGTTGGCCGCGGGACAAAAAACATATCAGGTAACGGGTCCTGTATTGGAAGTAAATGCGAATGCGATCGTTGTGAAAAAAGGCAATGATAAATGGGAAATAAACCGTGATACGGCGACAAAAGTTACAGGGGATTTGAAAGTCGGATCCAAAGTGACGATTGAATACACGATGAAGGCGGTATCCGTTGAGGTCAAGGATGACGGAAAGAAAGCGGATTCCAAAAAGAAATAAATGTTAACCATTAATTAAGAAGAGCCGGGTGTTCACGCAAAAGCATGAGCAACCGGCTCTTCCCCTGTGTTAAAATTACAACCTGGCTTCCAATAGTAGGTTCCAAGATAAAAGTGGTTAATAAATTAACAGAAGGAGAAAAGATGAAGCAAGCTTGCTCAATCGTTGAGAATACTAGACGAGCGTCCTATTATAAGGCGAAGTATGGTTCATTGCCAATTACCTGTCAGGATTTCTGGATGATTGAACATAAAGGCATAAATTACTACATTGTTAACCTCAAAAAAACAGATATCAATACAATTATGGATGTCATTGAGGGATGCGAAGCCGTTGAATCTGAATGTTGGAACGCGCAGGAAGATTTCTATAATTACGTACAGAAATGCGATTTCCTGAGTTACGCTGTGGTTAACGACCGCATCATTGGCTTTGATGTTATTACCATTTTTCACCATGGTGCAATCTGCTTGATCAGCAACGATGAAACCATGGTGCTCAAAGAATTCTGCAACCGCAATATTGCCGGGAGCTTGGTTTTCGTTACAATACGCTGGTTCTTAAAGGCTACTGATATTAAAGACGTAAAAAACTTTGTATTTATGTCGATTTCAAGCAATCCACGGATTGTGAACGGATATTATAAGCACCGCTACATTCAAAAATTGTTCGATTGCTCTTTTAAGGCTTCTGATGAATTAGTCGATCTGATGGATGCTTATTGCAAAGAATACAAGATAAAATTGGTGCATAAGGATTATCCTTTTTGCTTGAAAAACATCTTCCCCGGATCAAATACCTTTGACCCCACTGAAAAAAGGTTTCAGTTTTTAGACGAAGTGAAATTACATATGCCCAAAGATTTCGATCATATGAAGCGGGGAGATGCCTTTGCTTTTCTGGTTAAGACATCTAGAATTTTCGGGTGTCTATTGATCTTTTTTTTAATGTTCCATTCCTTTGGTAAAAAGTTTTTCTTCCGCAAGCATATAGGATTGTTTTCTCACGATGCCCGTTAAATTAAACCGCGTAATCATTAAAAACATCTCAGGCGTTTATAATCCACCAAGCTCAATATAGGGAATTCTGCCCTTAAGTTTGGATAAGACATCAGGACCGTCCCACGAGGCCACATCAATAAAGGTTCGGGCTGGAATATGAAAATATTTATTCAGCACCGGCATTAACGGATCAGCTTCCATCAAACCGACAACCAGAAAGGCTTTCCCTTTGTTGTGTAAATGATGCAGAAGCGTATTCAACAACAACTCGAATATCTGCTTATTATTTTCTTTCACCGCGATGCAGGAGGCGAAAACATTCCGGAGAGGTTCACCGGGATTGGGAATCGGCGCCATGTTCCAAAATCTGGCTAAGGGAGCACTCACATATTTCAGACATCGCAGATACCATGGATAACCGGTAATCAGCATTCGGCGAAAAGGAAGTTGATCCCAACACGCGCTTACGCCAAGGATGTGATTACCATCAAGCGCCACATAGAAATCATCGAGATGAAGCCCTCTGAGAATTCCGCCTTCAGCCATAATATCATCTGCCGTATAAACGGGGAATAATTGTTTTTCTTTTCCCGTGCGATTCAGAAATTCTGCGATCCTGGCTGCTCCAACCGCACCGCCGCGCACAACTTGAATGCCATTTGGCGGAGAAGGAACACGACGCTTGAATATGGGAATGGCGGCATTGTAAAGAATGCCCATATCCGTGGACGTCGGTAACCCGGCCCGGCCACTTGTCATAATATTCCTTGCGGAAATGTTCCCGTACGGGATGGCAGACAAATAGTATTGAACTCCAAATCCTTCATGATGCCATTTCTTGGTAATATGGATTAGCCGGGCAAGAATCGTTGTACTGCGAAATGATGAATCTATGCGAAGACTTCCAATATACCCAATATCCGTTGATATTTCATTAATGATTACCTTGCGCTTCGACATGGATACAACGCCAACAATCTGATGATTGGATTCTGCAACGGCAACTCTATGCATAAATCCTTCGACTTCAATGGCATTGAAAAAACTTGGTTTGCAATCCATGGTCGACGAAATTCCTCCGACCACTGAATTACGCAGTATCAGATCGCAGATTTTTTCATCATCGTCCAATCGCGCTTCCCGGACGATCGTTCGTGATGACGATTCATGAGAGCAGGTTTTACTTTTATCAGTCATAATTTACTGCAAGCATTTCCATACAATGTAGCACAAAAAATGTGCCAGTCTTTTATTGTGACCTATAGAAAGTTCTTTTTTGTATGTCAAGTAAATCTCAATTTTAAAAAGAAAAAATATAATTGATACCCTGAGCGGACATAGCACGTATGTATTATAAACAGAAGTAAAGTAGCGAGAGGAATAACAAAAATGCATTTTTTAAAAAGCGACCTCTTGTTTTCGAAGGAGATCCCTTGTGAAAATTCTGGTATTGTAGTTGGAATAAAGCCGGTCAAATTTTGGTTATTTGGAATCCTTCCAGCTTCACAGCCACCGAACGGTGCAGAAGGTCAATGGAGATTACAAACATTTCCTTGTCAAAATCACTCTTAACAACCGTTCCTTCTATTCCGGCAAACGGCCCGCTGATGATTCTTGCTGACTCACCTTTTTGGGGATATTGAAGGGAAAATACTTCTGTTTTTTTATTCAAAAATCTTTTTATAGCTTGAATCTTATCGTCGGGTACAGGGAATGGTTCAGAATTTTCTTTTTTCCCCAGGATACGGACGACTCCGGGGGTTTTCAAAATATCCAGTTTTTTTTCATTATTCTCCAAAATCGTGTCTACAAAAAGATAGCCTGAAAAAAGAGGAGTATTGAATTTCTTTTTCCGGTCTTTTCTTTTACTCCATACTTCAATTTCAGGCAAGAAAGTGGTTAGATTCTTTTGAAGAAGACCGGCATTAACCTTGTATTCATGACGGCTTTTTGTATGTATGACGTACCACGGCACAGTAAACAATCCTATCGGTCATTACAAGATATTGGGCAAAGAAACTTTAACATCTTTATAACTTCTGTTTATCATTTTCAATGGTAAGATATGAAAATGTTCAGATAGAAAGGAATTATAAATTTTCTGGTGCCGGAGCTCGGAATCGAACCGAGATGCCCTTGCGAGCGGGGGATTTTGAGTCCCCTGCGTCTACCAGTTTCACCACTCCGGCACGGGCGCGATTATATAGGCGAAGGGTAAAATGTCAAGCTAAAATCTGTTGACAATCAATTAATGCTCATGTTAGTAAAACGCCGAATTCATAGGAACTCAATGGGGTTGTAGCTCAGCTGGGAGAGCGCTTGAATGGCATTCAAGAGGTCAGGAGTTCNNCGATCCTCCTCAGCTCCACCAAAACTAAAAGGGGGATGGTTTTCGATAACCATCCCCCTTGATGCTTCATGGGGCTCAAGTTTGAGCAATGCATTGTATCGTTTGTTATAAATCTTCAACTTTCTTTTTAATCCTGACTCTCTTTTCTTTAATCATCGCCGTTTTGTTTCCTTCAAGCCATGTCCGCATGGCTTCTTCCTGTTTCATGGCCGTCAATAATTTTTTATACATTTCTTTTTGTGCTTCAAAGTCTTGATCGTCCGGTTGGGATGTTTCTTTGAATTTTAATATAAAATAAGCGTTATTGACCAGCAGCGGCTTTTCCGTGTATGGCTTGCCTGAAGAAAGCTGCATTAAAATTTCCACGGCATCCGGGTTTTCCCCGATTTGAGGGATGATATTGCCGGGCCGGAAAAGTCCTGTTTCGTGAATTTTCAAGCTTTTTTCCGAGGCTACTTTTTCAAAACTTTCTCCTGCTTTCAGACGCTCCAGAATCGACTTTGCTTCTCTCTCGGCACGAATCATGGATTCGCTTTCTATAAAACGTTGCCGGACCTGGTTTTCTATGACGTTGAGTTTCGGCACGTAAGACGATTGCTTGTCGGCAACCTGCAGGAGATAGTAGCCGTTATCGGCGGATAGAACTTTGCTCAAATCGCCTTTTTGCACATTCAGAAGCACGTCGTTAACGTTACTGACGGACGCAAATTCCTGCGGCGGTTTGTTGATCGGGAAGAACTCGGAATTACGAACAGTCAGATTGCGTTTTTGACCGTAGGCATCCATGTTGTTTTCCTGGTAGATTTCTTCGCGGGCCTTTCTGGCTTCGGTCTGAGCGGTTTGCATCCCTCTTATTTTCTTCATGTCTTTGATAATGTCGCCGCGGACTTTATCCGGCGGCGCTTCCTTGCCGTCTTTTGTTTTGTATTTGTCCTTGTAGCTGGAATAATAATCTTTAATATCCTCCTCGCTGATATTTGCGGAAGATGAGTCGGCGGCAAAGAAAAGGTATTTGATTTTTATTTGTTCGGGAATCCGGAAAAGATTTCCGTTGCGCTTCAAATAATCTTCCAGTTCCGATTCAACCGTCTCGATTTTATTTTTGATGTCAGCGCCTGAAATTTGCAGAAAATGAACGTTGATTTTCCGGTTCTGCAGAACGTATAGATCGTATGCTTCTTTGTCCGAAATTTTCACGCCTTCGCGCACAAATGATTCAATCTTATTGGCCGTGAGATCGGCCCTCTGGAGCGTTTCAAAATCCTGCGCGCTCATTCTATTGTAGCGAAGTAAATGCCGATATTTCGTCTCATCAAATGCGCCATCTGTTTGTAACATGGGCATCGACATGATCGATGTTCTTAATTCTTTATCAGAGATCTGAATTTTTAAATCGGCGGCTTTCGCGATAATAATTTCTCTGTTTAGTAGATTATGATACGCTTTTGCCTTCAAATCCATTTTTTTGAGAACTTCCGGGGTCAGCTTTTCTTTCAAATTCAGCCGTGCGATATCCAGCAACTTTTCATATTCGTCGTGAAGTTCCGCTTCGCTGATCATTCTTTTATCAACGATGGCGATGGCGTTTGTATGACTTCCTCCTCCGCTGGAGCCGAAGTACAGGACGAAGACCACAATAATAACGGCGATGACAGCAATCATGAACCAGCCGCGCGCGTGTTTACGAAAAAATTTCAGCATAAAAATCACCTCAAAAGGATAAAGAAATGGTTCTCGAAGAACTTGACTTCTGCCTTATTATTATAGTCATTTTCAAAATGCAAATATAATTTAAAAAT
>DJVN01000074.1:0-1570 GCA_002441205.1 Syntrophaceae bacterium UBA6255
AGGCCAAGCCGCACTTCGGAAAAACAGAAAACGGCATTCGGATCCGTAACCCGCATGTCGCAGCGTGAGGCAATTTCCGCTCCGCCGCCGTAAGCCAGTCCGTTAATGGCGGCGATGATTGGAACCGGCAGCGCGACAAGATGATCGACGCTGGTTCTGATGCGGCGGATGAGTTCATACGCAGGGCCTTTGTCATGTGATTCCATTGATTGTAATAACGGTTTGAGTGAAGAATTTTCGGGGTTCACATCAAATCCCGCGCAGAAAGCCTTGTCTCCGGCGCCGGTGAGAATGATAACCCGCGGAAGGCTTTGCTTGAGCTCGGCCACCACCTTATCCAGACAGTCCCACATGTGCTTGTCGAGGGCATTGTGTTTTTCCGGCCGGTCGATGGTGATGATGGCTATGTGTTCCTGACGTTTTAGGCTGATGCCGTAATCTTTCATGCGTAACTCCTAAACAATGGTTCTAAGTTCAATGTTAGATAACACAGATTTGAGAATAACGACAAGTAATTAAGGGGTAAGTGGTTAAGGGTTAATAGAGTCCCCGAAGACCAAAGGGTACAGAGACAAACTATTCCTCAATATCTGGGACCTGAAGAAAAGACGGTTCAGGGGTGTGTCTTTACTTAAATTATTTTCTATTGACAAAATAACCGTAGGTTACTATGATGCCTCAAGAAAATATGAAGAGCTTTATGATGACAAAAGATATTCGCGCCATAATTATTATCAACATTATAATTAGCTTCTGCATAGGAGGCCGGGGCGCGGTATAGTATCAACTCTGAATAAGCAAACTTCTAATCCGCTGCCAGGCAATCCTTGCAGCGGATTTTTTGTGAGATCCAAATTTCAGAAGCGTAGCGTACTGAAATTGGCTAATCGAACAATCCCGCAAGGCGTTGATTTTAAAGGAGAGAAAGAGAGAAGAAAATGAAAAATAAAGTACTGGTTTACGACACAACCTTGCGGGACGGCACGCAGGGAGAACAGACAAATTTTTCGGCGGAGGAAAAACTGCGCATCGCCCAGCGTCTTGATGATTTGCATTTTCACTACATTGAAGGCGGCTGGCCGGGTTCCAATCCCAAAGACGCGCGTTTTTTTGAAATGGCGAAAAACGTCAAGTTCAAAAATTCCATTCTGACCGCTTTCGGCAGCACGCGTCGTGCGCACACCAAAACCGAATCATGCCCGAATTTGAAGGCGCTGGTTAAAGCGGGGACTTCCGCTTGCGCTATTGTTGGAAAGTCGTGGGACTTGCACGTCACCGACATTTTAAAAACGGACCTTAACGAAAATCTGGCAATGATTGCCGATTCCATCGAATATCTGAAATCGATGGGGAAGGAAGTTCTTTTTGATGCCGAGCATTTCTTTGACGGTTATAAAAATAATTCCCGTTACACAACCAAAGTCGTAAAAACAGCGCTGGCCGCCGGTGCGGATTTTATCGTTCTCTGTGATACCAACGGTGGTTCACTGTCTCATGAAATCTGTGCCATTGTAAAAAGAATTTCTTTTCATGTTCCTCTGGAGAAAATGGCGATTCATGTACACAATGA
>DJVN01000074.1:1637-13773 GCA_002441205.1 Syntrophaceae bacterium UBA6255
AAAAAATGTCTGCCACCGGAATCCATTAAACAGCTCACCAATCTCTCGCATTATGTAAGCGATGTGGCGAATGTTCCACCGCTCAATTCGCGGCCGTTTGTCGGGCGCAGCGCTTTCGCGCACAAAGGCGGGGTACATGTCAGCGCCGTGGTGAAAAACTCTGCCGCCTATGAGCATATTCAGCCGGAGTTGGTTGGCAATCATCGGCGAGTTTTAGTTTCCGATCTGGCGGGGAAAAGTAATGTGGAATATAAAGCCAAAGAATTAGGCATTGATATTACTAAGGATGACGCGATCAGCAAAAAAATAGTGCGTGAAGTCAAGCTCATGGAAGACCGCGGTTTTCAGTTTGATGCCGCCGACGGATCGCTTTCTTTGCTGATTAAAAAAACAATCGGCGAATTTGTCGACCCGTTCAATCTGGAAACGTTCAGCGTGATTACGTCACGCACGGAAAATAATCCGTGTCTTTCTCAGGCGACCATCAAGATATCGGTTGCCGGCGAAGAGGAATTGACCGCCGCTGAAGGAAACGGCCCGGTGAACGCTCTGGACCAGGCTCTGCGTAAAGCGCTGACAAAATTTTATCCGCAGATAAAAGACATGCATTTGGTTGATTTCAAGGTGCGCACGCTGGAAGGTTCGGAAGGAACAGCCGCGGGTGTCCGGGTGCTTGTGGATTCGTCAGACGGCGAAGAATTCTGGAGTACGATCGGCGTTTCTGAAAATATTATCGAGGCCAGTTGGCAGGCGCTGGTGGACAGTATTCAGTATAAGTTGAGCAAGGATAACGGATAGGTTCAGTAAGATAACGTTCCTCTTCCTGTGAAGCCATATTGCGAAAGATACGTTTTTGGTATATGAGTATGCGCAAAAGTTGAGAAAATCACAGGAAGTTAGAAATGCTTTTGTCGATCAACAGCCAGAATCCGCAGATGCGGCTCATCAAAAAAGCCGCGGACATATTACGCGACGGTGGAATAATCATTTATCCCACGGACACGGTTTACGGTTTGGGCTGTGATTTATCCAATAAAAAAGGTATTGAAAAAATATACGAGTTAAAACGAAGGAACAGAAAGCATCCTTTCAGCTTTGTTTGCTCAGATTTGAAGCATATCAGCGAGTACGCCAGGGTCACCGATTACGCTTATAAAACAATGAAGAGGCTTTTGCCGGGAGCGTATACTTTTATCCTGGAGGCTTCGCGTCTGGTGCCCAAAATTATTTTGCCGAAAAAAACAACCACGGGCATCAGGGTGCCGGATAATCAGATTTGTCTGGCCCTGGTTAAAGAACTCGGTCAGCCGATCATCAGCACCAGCGTAAAAACAGAGCAGGGAGAAACACTGGGAGATCCGGCAGTGATAAAAGAATATTTCGGGCGGACGGTTGACTTAATTATCGATAGTGGTATCATTATGCCGCAACCATCAAGTGTCATCAGTTTGGTGGATGATAATGTGGAAATTATTAGAATAGGAAAAGGCGATATAAGCGCCTTTCTATCACGGGGATAATTCCACTTGCGCTTCGAACGTCGCATAGCTCGTTCTTAGCGAGTGTCATTACCTCCGTTATACGGAATTGTTCAACTACCAATTCCGACACGCGTTGTCCTGCATCCGCCGGACTTCGCTTTCGGAATTGGAGTTTTACGAATAAATATAAAAAAGGTTGAGCGGTATTTTGATGGATAGACACAACAAGTCTATCGGTGTGCGTTTATGCATGGGAAACATCAGCCAACCCAAAAGGACATTTATGAAACATATTATGCTCGTTAACGCTGTTCATAAAGAACAGATGCGGATGGCTACGGTTAACGAAAAAGGCATTTTGGTTGATTTCAACATTGAAATGCCGACCAGAGAACCCATCACCGGAAATATTTTTAAGGGCAAAGTTCTCAAAGTTGAACGTGGCCTGCAGGCTGCCTTTGTTGATTATGGCGGCAGCAAAGATGGCTTCCTCCCACTTAAAGATGTCAACCCGGAATATTTAACCGAACCGGAAAACGGCCAATCCAGCGGTAAGTCTGTCTTAAAGGCCGGCCAGGAAATAATCGTTCAGGCCGTGAGAGAAGCCGTCGGCAACAAGGGCGCGCTGCTTACCTCTTATGTTTCCATTCCCGGCAGATATCTGGTGTTACTGCCTAACAAACCCGGAAGCGGAATTTCCCGGAAAGTGGAAGATGAGGAAGACCGGCAGAAAATAAAAAACGTGATGAAGCAGATTAAAATCCCGGAAGATATGGGATTTATCGTGCGAACAGCCGGATACAACCGGACCAAACAGGAAATATCCCGCGACTACCAGCACTTGGTGCGTCTCTGGAAGGAAATCAACAAAAAAGTACAAAGCATTGACCATCCTTCTATGATTTACCAGGAAACGGACTTCGGTGTGCGCAGTATCCGCGATTACCTGACCTCGGAAATTGAAGAAATTCTCATCGATGATCTGGAAACTTTTCGCAAGATGCGCGCCTACCTGAAAGCCATTTCTCCACGCTATATAAGAATGCTCAAACATTACAAGGAAAAGACACCTCTTTTTGACAACTATAATCTGGAGGAACAAATACGTGTCATCTATCAGGAGCGCGTGGAGCTTAAATCCGGCGGTCATATTGTCATCAATCCGACGGAAGCGATGATTACGATTGACGTCAATTCCGGTAGGGGCTCCCATAAGAAGAATATCGAAGAAACGGCATTTAAAACCAATATTGAAGCTTGTGAAGAAATTGCCCGGCAATTACGCCTGCGTGACCTGGGCGGTTTAATTGCCATTGATTTTATCGATATGATGGATAAAAAACATATCGCGGAGGTGGAAAAATCTTTCAAAAAAGCGCTGAGTATCGACAAGGCCAGAATTCAGCTCTCCAGAATTTCCAAGTTCGGCATCCTCGAATTATCACGGCAGAAGAAGCAATCAACCATTCAGGAAATAAGTTACACGAAATGTCCTCATTGCAAGGGCAGTGGTTTGCGTCCGTCTCTGGAAGCTGCCGCACTGGGAGCTTTTCGCAAGATTGAATCGGAAGTTGTGAAAGAAATTTGTTCCGAATTGAAAATCATTCTGCCTCATGAGGTTGCTGATTATATTTTAAATCGTAAAAGAAGCGAACTGCTGGCTCTGGAAACTGAATTCGAGATCACTTTGAACATTGCCGGAAGCACCGAGATACCCTGGGACAAGGTGGAAATCCAGCAAAAGGCCAAAGAACATGTTGACGCTCAGGGGCATCATGAAGAAAACACGGAGACAAACACCCAGGAGACTCCACATTCCAATGGTGAAGATCATGTTCCGGTAAACGGAGAAAAACATACTAAGAAGAAAAGCCGGCGCAGACCTCGTCATAAGAGAAGGAAACCAGTGGATGCCGGAACGGAAGTTGCTGTGGCGGAAAACATTTTGCCGGCAGTGGTTTTGGAGACTTCTGCAAAAGAAGATTCATGTTTTCTGCGTATTACCGAAAAAGCGAAACAAGAAGAAAAAAATTTTGCTGAAAACAGTGACGAGCAGGAAGATAAAGTTGCCTCAAAAGAGACGGATGACATTTCAAAAGACGGCTGACGTTATTGTGAGACTCAAATTTCAAAAATGAAGTGTATTGAAATTTGTAAGTCGAACAATCCTGCTATAAGCGGAGGGTATGATACCCCGCCCCTTGGGGCGGAATTGGGGTCCAGGGCTTGCCCTGGGGTTCATACCCGTGCTTTTCCTTTCGCCAGTTCTTTGGAGCGATTTGTTGCTGCCTCAACGGTGGCAATGATGATATCGCGTATTTTCTTCTTTTCCATTACTTGCAAACCGGCAAAGGTGGTGCCGTGGGGCGATGTCACCATTGCCCTGAGCTCTGCCGGTTCTTTATCGCTTTCGATGCACAGGCAGGCGGCGCCCAGCATGGTTTGTGTCGCCAGTTTCTTCGCCAGATCACGCGACAATCCCGTTTTTAAGCCGGCCTCAATCAGCGCTTCGATCATCAGGAAAAAATAAGCAGGGCCGCTACCGCTTAATCCCGTTACTGCATCCATAAGTTTTTCTTTGACCTCAACGCTGATGCCCACGGCATTGAAAATAGCGAGTGCGAGTTTGACATCACTTGCCTTGGCGCCGCCGCCCGCGGCTACTGCCGCCGCTCCCTTTCCGACAAGCGCCGGCGTATTGGGCATCACTCTGATCACGCGGATACCTTTACCAAGGTGTTCTTCAATAAATTTTGTCGTAATACCTGCGGCGATGGAAATTACGATTTTTGATTTATCAACCACGTCACTGATTTCTTTCAACGTCGCGGCCATGTTCTGCGGCTTGACGGCAAGAACGATTATATCAGATTCTTTCACGGCTTTTGGGTTATCATGAGAAACATTTGTCTTGAGAGATTTGCGAAGGGAGTTAAGCCTCGTGGCATCAATGTCCGTGATAGTAATGTTTTTGGCGGTAACAATTTTATGCGTGATTAATCCTTGGGCGATGATGCTGCCCATCTTTCCGCCGCCGATAATGGCAAGCTTCTTTCTTTTGAGCATATTTTATTCTCCCGGGCACCGTAATATTTTACATTTATCTATCAACGTTCTTTCGGTCAAGTAATTTATATTGAAGTTTTTTAGCTGAACTATCCGATAGACAAAGATTATCGGAAATGATACCGCGAAGCGGAGAGACGTATGCCCTCGATTCTTCATTGCATTAAAATTTGCTTTTGTGATACTTAATGTTTACGGGATTTAAAAATATGTTGAAATACTATAATATTGATTCAACAGACATCGCTTGCTGGGTAAACAAAAGCAATTTCGACAAGCAAAAGCAAAACTTGTTTTTTATTCACGGTTCCGGCGGCAATCACAGTATCTGGTCGCATCAATACGGCCGTTTGCATAAAAACTTCAACATCGTTGCTGTCAATCTTCCCGGTCACGGTCACTCGGGGGGAAACGGAGAAAAGGATGTGAAACATTACTGCGAGTGGATCAATCGGTTGTTCGATGTTCTTGATTTAACAAACGTCATTATGATAGGTCATTCACTAGGCGCGGCGATTACACTTCAATTTTCGGTAATCCATCCTCAAAAAGTAGCGGGAATTGTTTGCATTGGCGGGGGAATGAAGATGCCGGTAAATTCTTTCTTTCTGGATTTTATGCAGACAAATCCGGCGGAAATTCCGGCCGAGATTATAGCGCTCATTTGCAAGTATTCTTTGGCAAAAGAAAATAGATCCAAGTTTTCCGATGTGCTGGGGAAAAACATAATGCTTTCGAAGGTTGATATCATGTATGGGGATCTATTAGCATGCAATGCATTGGATTTAACCCGGGACACAGATAACATAAGCGTGCCCGCTTTGATTGTCTGCGGAGGTGAAGATAAAATGACGCCGCCGGATCTGTCCCGTCAACTTGCCGCTCGCATCCGCAGAGCCAGGCTAGAGATCATTGAAGGTGCCGGCCATATGGTCATGATAGAAAAACCAGTGGAATTTAATAACGTTTTGGAAAAATTTGCTATGACCGTTTCGACGGCGGTTTCCGGATAAGCTCATAAGCTGATTGGCAGGAGGTTTTTTTATGTTTGTATTAAAATATTTGATGATTGGTTTTGCCGAAGTATTAGATATTATTTTGTTAACTTACATGATTGTTATAATTGCTCGAGCGGTAATTTCCTGGGTTAATCCTGATCCCTATAATCAAGTTGTTATCATTTTGTATCGCCTGACCGAACCGGTTTTGGGACCCATCCGCAGAATAATGCCCATGCGCAATATAGGAATCGATTTTTCACCTTTCATCGTTATTCTTGCTATTGTTTTTTTACGTTTATTTTTAGTGCAAATTATACGTCATGTTTCACTGATGATTTAGTGTAAGGGAAAAGGAAAGCTCATTTGCGTAATACCATCAATTTAAAAGAATCAAAAACAGGTCTGACCTTTGATATTCAGGTCATACCGAATGCCTCGCGTGCGGAAATCACGGGAGTTCAGGATGGCGCTTTTAAATTAAAGGTTACTGCGCCACCCGTGGAGGGCGCCGCCAATGAGGCCTGCATCAAATTACTGGCCGGTGAATTAAAACTGAAAAAAAGTCAGATGGAAATATTTTCCGGTTCAAAATCAAGAAAAAAAACAATTTTGGTTAAAAAGACAAATAAGACAGACATGGAATTCAAGATAAATAATTTTCTAAAGGAAAATAAAATCTTCGAACAACAATGTTTTTTTGACAATACATGAAGATCGTAAACAACATATAAGTCTTTATGAACAAAACAAAACACTCGGAAAATTCCAAAGTCGTCAAAGCTGCCGGGATTGTCAGTGCGGCGACCATGGTCAGCCGCGTATTTGGACTGGTGCGTGATATGGTGATTGCCGCTTTTTTCGGCGCCAGCTGGATGACCGATGCTTTCTGGGTCGCTTTCCGGATTCCTAACATGCTCCGCAGGCTTTTGGGCGAGGGATCTCTGACCATATCTTTTGTGCCGGTTTTTACCGAGTATCTGGAAAAAAAATCAAAAAAGGAAGCCATTGAACTGGCGCAAAATGCTTTTACCATCCTTGCCGCAATTCTTGTTTTGGTCTCGGTTGCTGGCATTTTAATTTCACCCGTTATCGTTGGACTCATCGCGCCGGGATTCATTTCCGATCCGCAGAAATTCGGCCTGACCGTCTTTCTTAATCGCTTGATGTTTCCTTATATTTTCTTTATTGCCTTGGTTGCGTTGTGTATGGGCATCCTGAATTCCTTCCGGCATTTTACCGCGCCAGCCCTCTCGCCGGTGATGCTCAACATTGCCATGATTGCCGCGGCATTTTTGTTACGACCTTTCTTTGCCGAACCGATTACCTCTCTGGCCGTTGGCGTTTTGATCGGTGGCGTCTTACAATTGGCGATGCAATGGCCGTTTTTGCTGAAATTTGGCTTTATGCCAAAATTAAAATTTAATCTGCAACATCCCGGCATAAAACAAATAGGACTGCTGATGCTACCGGCTGTTCTTGGCGCCGGGGTCAGCACCATTAATGTTTTTGTGGGAACCATTCTTGCTTCTTTATTGCCGGGTGGTTCTGTGACTTATCTTTTTTATGCCGACCGGATTATGGAACTGCCGCTGGGTGTCTTTGCCATTGCCATCGGCACGGCAGTATTACCCAGTTTTTCCAAACATGTTGCCACCGGTCAGATGAATGAATTGAAATCAGGCATAGCCTTTTCTTTGCGAATGATGCTTTTTTTGACGATTCCGGCAACGGTCGCTCTCATGGCGCTGAACCTGCCGATTATTTCCGTTTTGTTCCAACGCGGCGCTTTTGATGTTCAGTCCGCTGTTTACACCGGACAGGCTTTGTTTTGTTACTCTTTGGGACTGTGCGCATTTTCGCTTTTGCGTGTTTTTATTTCTTCTTTTTATTCTTTGCAGGATTCCAAATGGCCACTCAAAGCCGCATTCATTGCACTGATCGTCAATGTCGTAGCAAGTCTGATATTAATGTATCCCCTGAAACATAATGGCATTGCGCTGGCCAGTTCAATTTCCGCCATCGTTAATGTCCTGGTTCTGGCTTGCGTCTTGAAAACAAAAATCGGAACATATCTTGATGGGGCATTTTATTCGTCGGTTTCCAAAATTGTTTTATCCGCGCTGCTGATGCTTGGCGCAATTGGATTAATTGAACATTTTATGCCATGGAATACTGACGCCCATCTTAAAATCCGATTGATTTATCTTGCTGTTACAGTTATAAGTGGCGCCGGTGTCTTTTTCGTCTGCGCCTATCTTATGAAAAGTCCGGAAATGCACGCCATTATCAATATTTTGAAAAAGAGATTAACCCCCTCGTCATAACAGTTTATCCGACAAAATCATTGACTTCGACATTTCAAAATGATAGGAACTTTCGTTCTGCAAGACAGGACAGGTTGCTGGTTTAAAGGTTATTTTATGTTAGATATTAAATATTTAAGACAGAATATCGATCTGGTTCGCAAAAAGATGGATGAACGCGGCCAAAAAATTGATTTTGATCGGTTTTTGGGTTTGGATGCCAAGAGGCGCGATATTTTACAGGCAGTGGAGACGCTGCGCAATGAGCGCAACAGTGTTTCCAAACAAGTCGGTGAATTGAAAAAAAAGAAAGAAGACGCATCCGCTTTGATTGAAAAAATGAGCGACGTTTCAGCGAAAATAAAAGAATATGACGAGAGACTCCGAGTAACGGAAGAAGAGCTTAATGCCTTTGTCATGATTGTGCCGAATGTGCAGCATGAATCCGTGCCGCAGGGCAGCGGTTCCGAAGATAATCCGGTTGTGCGCACTTGGGGTAAAAAGCCGGATTTCAGCTTTGAGCCCAAACAGCATTTTGATCTGGGCGAAAGTTTGAATATTCTCGATTTCTCGCGCGGTGCAAAAATCGCAGGAGCACGTTTTACGGTTTATCGGGGAGCGGGCGCTCAGCTGGAAAGGGCGATTTTTAATTTCATGCTGGATCTGCACACGGAAAAACATGGTTACACGGAAGTGCTGACACCCTTTATGGTCAACGCCGAAAGCATGACCGGTACCGGCCAGTTGCCGAAATTCAAGGAAGATCTTTTTAAGATTGAAGGTATGGAATACTACCTGATTCCGACAGCGGAAGTTCCGGTAACCAATATTTACAGGGACGAAATTCTGGAAGAAGAAAAACTGCCGGTTTATTTTGTCGCTTATTCTCCCTGTTTCCGGGCGGAAGCCGGTTCCTACGGTAAGGATACGCGTGGCTTGATTCGTCAGCATCAGTTTAATAAAGTGGAAATGGTCAAGTTTTCCAAACCGGAAACGTCGTACGATGAACTGGAAAAACTGACGGCCAACGCGGAAGAGATTCTGAAGCGTTTGGGCATTCATTTCCGTACGGTTTGCTTATGTACGGCGGATCTGGGTTTTTCCTCTGCCAAGACTTACGATATAGAAACCTGGCTTCCCGGACAAAACACATACCGGGAAATATCGTCGTGCAGTAACTTTGAAGATTTTCAGGCGCGCCGCGCATCCATAAGGTTTCGTAGAAAAGACAGCGGCAAGGTCGAATTTGTTCATACGCTGAATGGTTCCGGTCTGGCGGTTGGTCGAACCGTTGTGGCCGTGCTGGAAAATTATCAGCAGGCCGACGGCAGTGTTATTATTCCGGACGCGCTGCGTCCGTATATGAGAGGATTGGAAAGAATCAATACGTAAAAAGAGTGTTAAAGAAAATTATAAATGGAGGGATGGCCGAGTGGTCGATGGCGGCGGTCTTGAAAACCGTTGGGTGAAAGCCTCGCGGGTTCGAATCCTGCTCCCTCCGCCAGAAAATAATAACAAGCGGTGAATTTTGCCGCTGTGTTCTTGAAGATAGATCGATAACAAAGCGGAGAGATGGCTGAGTGGTCGAAAGCGATCGCCTGCTAAGCGATTGTACGCCCTTTAAAGGTGTACCGCGGGTTCAAATCCCGCTCTCTCCGCCATTTTGTGGCAAAAAATTCTTTTGGTGGATTTTAATTTCATCGTCAGAATTGCAATTATAAAAAAAGCGCCCATGGCTCAGCTGGATAGAGCGCCAGACTACGAATCTGGATGTCGGAGGTTCGAATCCTCCTGGGCGCGCCATTAAAATCAAGGGGCTGATTATTAAAAAATCAGCCCCTTTTTATTGTGAGACTCAAATTTCAAATTTATCAACGGTATCGAAAAATTTAGGATTGAAGATTAAGAGATGATGGTTGACATTGACAATAATGTTATTTTACGAATGAAAAAGATTACAGCCAGCCTCTTCGTCTCAGCCTAATCGTTCTTGAGCCAGGATCTTGCTGCATCCATATCGGTAAAAGATTTCCAGGATAGTCCGGCATTCCTTGCGGTGGTCTCCTGGAATGACGCATAGTCTGAATGTTCCGGCATATCGACAATAGCATTCTTCATTTTATATCTATCCGGAGGGTAATTTCTGACACGCTCGTAGGCTTCGATATATCCGAAACGTCCCTTAATAGAACGGAAATCCACTAAAAGATTCTTTAAGTTATTTGATTTTATGATATTAACGACTTCGAATTCCAGCTTTGGAACGGCTTCCTCTGTTATTTCGCCTGTCAACGTGATTTCAAGAATGGTTTCATTCACAGATGACGAAATTTTATATTCTGCTTTCTTGGTCATTTATACATCCCTATACATTGCCGGAAAAAATTTATTTTTTAGCTCGATATACCGTTAACACTTTAAGCAAAAAATTAATTTTAACTGGTTTGCAAAACTTATGCCTGGCAATTCAGATAGTACGGAAAGAATGTCTTTGAAGAATCCTTCATGCTCGTTGACCGGAAAAAAACAAAACCCCAGCAACAGATAACCTGTTGCGCCTACTTGATACAATGCCAATGTTATCCATAAAAAATAAATTGCGTCAAACGTGTTTGACAGCACATCTTTTTTTCATTATCGAACAGCCTGATAAATTAAATATCAGTCCGGCAGGATACGTATATTCATTCTTAAATTTGCAGATTTTAAAAATATTTGAATATTAATCTGCTTGAAACTTTTTAGTTTCGTCTTTTTAGGCGTTCTATTATGAATCCATATTTTTGAAAAAAATTCATTCTGATGGGCACTAATTAGTCATATATGTCCCATTAGGGGGACATTGCGTTTTGATTTTTTAAAAATTTTTTAAAAGACAGTTAAGAATCGGCTTGTTGGGACACATATTGCCTTTGGCATTTTTCTTGCAAAAATGTGTCGTTTTGAGCAGAACTTGTTGTTGATGTAAAAATAAAAAAGTTAAGGAGAAATTTATGGCTAGTCTTTGGTTTGATTTAAGAGATATGAAATTCCAGTTGTTTGAAGTATTCAAGATAAAAGATACCATCCTGGGCAAGGGACGTTATGTGGATTTTGATGTTGATACATGTAACATGGCTCTGGACCAGGCGGCAAAATTTGCAGAGCTTGAGATTGCTCCTACCTATCCTGATGAGGTTCATCGTAAACCGGTCGAAGCAACATACAAGGACGGCAAAGTAACAACACCGGAAGCCTACAAAAGATTATGGAAACTTTATTGTGAAGCCGGTTACGTGGCCATGGCCGATCAGCCGGAAGTGGGCGGTCAGGGATTCCCGGCGATGGTAGCAGCGTCTTGCGGTTGCATGATGCTGTCCTGTAATCCGGCATTTATGATGTATCCCGGTGTCACACACGGTGCGGCGAGACTCATGGAAACTTACTTTCAGCATCCTCTGCGTGAAATCGTTTTGCAAAAAATGTATTCCGGCGAATGGGCGGGAACAATGTGTCTGACGGAACCGGGCGCCGGCACCGACGTCGGGGCATTAAAGACCACTGCTAAGAAAAATGCTGACGGCAGCTACTCAATTGTCGGTACCAAGAGTTTTATTTCAGGCGGCGATCAGGATCTGTCCCCGAATATTATTCATCCGGTTCTGGCCAGAATCGAAGGCGATCCGAAAGGAACGAGGGGCATTTCCATTTTCATGGTTCCCAAAATCAGATTCAATGAAAAAGGCGAACTCGGAGAATCTAACGATGTATATTGCAGCGGTATCGAAAGCAAAATGGGCATTCACGGCAGCGCCACCTGTACCCTTAATTTCGGCGATAACGGCAAATGTATCGGCTATATGATGGGTGAACAAGGCGAGGGAATGCCGATTATGTTTCACATGATGAATGAAGAACGCCAGGCCGTCGGCATGATCGGTGCGGCGCTTGCAACCTCGTCTTACCTTCATGCTCTTGATTATTGCAAACAGAGAATCCAGGGATGTGACGTTATCGCGATGGCGATGAAAATTGAGGATGCTCCCGCCATAGCGATCATTAATCATCCGGACGTTCGCAGAATGCTGATCAAGATGAAATCCATTTCAGAAGGCATCCGCGCTTTGTGTATGTTGTGCTATTTCTGCATGGATAACATGTTCAGCGCGATGTTCTCCGCAGTTTTGGACCCCAACGCCAATAAGGAAGAATGCGAAAAAGAGAGAGAGTATTGGGAGGGGATGATCGAAATTCTCACTCCGATCGTCAAATCCTACGCTACGGACATGGGCATGGTCGGTTGCGA
>DJVN01000074.1:13840-20170 GCA_002441205.1 Syntrophaceae bacterium UBA6255
CTTGACCTGCTGGGACGCAAACTGGGATTGAAAAAAGGCGCTTATTTCATCAACCTGCTCAACTATACCAAGGATGCGATTGACGAAGCCGATACCATGGATTCTCTCAAGGGAGAAGCGGCCGTCGTCAAGGCTGCTTTGACGGCTTGCGGTTTGACAGCGAAGGATTTCTCCAAGATGATTGGCACAACGCCTTACGTACCACTGATAGGTGCTAGCGATTATCTGAACTGCCTGGGAGACGCCCTGGTTGGCTGGCTGCATCTCAGAATGGCCATTGAAGCCACCAAGAAGTTCGTCGATCCGTCAACGGGTGAAAAGGAGAAAGCCTTCTACCGTGGTAAGATTGAAGGAGCGAAATTCTTCATTAATCGCATTACAGGGCTGGTACCGGCCAAAACGGATAACCTGAAGAAAGATGAACAAAGCACGATGAACATTCCGTTGGAATCTTTCGCAGGCGAATAGAGATGATTTTGAAGAAACTCAAGAAAGGAGAATTAGTATGAGTGGGGTATGGAATGTTGGAAACATAGCAAAATTTCAAGCCAATTTGATACCGAATAGCAGGGCTTTCATTTTTGAAGATGTGCCGATCACATTTAAAGAATTGAATGAACGCTCTAATCAAATGGCCAATTACTTACAGAGCACGGGAATCAAGAAAGGGGATAGGTTGGCTGTTTATCTTCAAAACTGTCCCGAGTTTATTTACTTATTCTTTGCGGCGGCAAAGCTTGGGCTTATTCTTGTGCCTCTGAATCTGCGACTGGTCGGCCGTGAGCTTGAATACCAACTCAACAACAGCGGATCCAGCATGCTTTTTTTTCATGCCAAATTTTTCGACAACGTCAATAAAATCAGAAGCAGTATTCAGGTAGACAAGGACAAGTATATATGGCTTCCCGGCAGCGATACGGATGCCCCGCCGTGTCCTGACTGGGCTGTTCGTTTCCATGATCACATTGACAAGTTCCCGTTCACTGAACCGGTTCTGAAGGAGCAGGTCCTTTTTGAAGATCCGCTGGGTATTATCTATACGTCAGGCGTTACGGGAGCTCCCAAAGGCGCCGTCGTCAATCATAGTCAGTCTTATTTTAAGGTTATCAGTTTAACCGGCACGGCGGCCCATGGCATTGTCTTTCTTTCGCAACTGCCGCTGTTTCATTCCGGCGGTCTTTTTATCAGTTTGTTGCAATGCGTTGGCCGCGGCATGACCATGATCTTGAGAGAAAAATTTGATCCGGTGCAGTTCTGCAATGATATTGAAAAATACAAAGTCAATGTCGTTTTTGCTCTTACCACAATGTGGCGCTTGATTATGGATTCCGGCCAGTTGGACAAAGTTGACCGCAGCAGCGTTATCATGTCCATTGGCGGTGGCGAAAGAACGCCCAAGGCGCTGTTGGATAAACTAAAGGAAAAAGGGATTAAAGTGGGCGTCGGTTACGGTCAGACCGAGAATTCGGCTATGACGGTTCTTTCCTATGAAGAACTTCAGCTCAAACCAGGCTCCGTCGGCAAGCCCAGAGAATGGACTGAAATGTGGATTGAAGACGCGTGTGGCAAAAGGCTGCCTCCTGGTGAAATCGGAGAAATCGTGGCGGTTGGTCCCAAGGTCATGAGCGGCTACTGGAATATGCCTGAAGCAACGGCGAATGCCATTGTCAATGGCGTGCTCCATACCGGAGATCTCGGTTATATGGATGAGGATGGTTATTTCTACATCGCCGACAGGGCCAAAGATATGTATCGAAGCGGCGGCGAAAACGTCTATCCGGCGGAGATCGAAAAGGTCCTCTGCGACCACCCGAGAGTCAAGCATGTGGCCATCATCGGCGTAGCAGATGACAAGTGGGGAGAAACCGGCAAGGCCTTTATTGAAAGCGAAGATGGTAAGCCTATAACGAAAGAGGAAGTTATCGAGTTTCTCACGGGTAAAGTCAGTAAGTACAAATATCCTTCTCATGTCGAGATGATTGAAGAAATGCCCATGACAGCGACGGGTAAAATCATGAAGGTTGCTCTAAAAGAGAAACATGGAGTTCGTCTGGACAAGGTGGACTAAATCTGCAGGGAAATTCTGCGGCCTTTTTGAAAATTGGAAAGGTAGTCAAATTTCAATTTTCAATCATCGGCTCCCATCTGCAAATGATTCATATATGCCTTCACCGGCATATATGAATCATTTTTTCTTATATGTTCCCATGAGCTCGGCTTTGCCTAAAACATGTTTATCCATGGCTTTCAGGAGGTCTTTCTTTTTTACCCCCGAAGGCAGAGTCAGCATAGTGTCCAACGCATATAATTTGAAAAAGTAACGATGCGTTCCCCATGGCGGACAGGGTCCGCCATAACCGAAATCACCGAAACTGCTCTTGCCGTGAAGACCTCCCAGGGCCGGTTTTTCGGTTTTGGAAAAGGCTTCGGGCAGCGATGTCACGGCAGCCGGAATATTGTAATATACCCAATGAACCCAAGTGAGAACAGGTGCATCCGGGTCATCACAGATCAGAACAAAGCTTTTGGTCCCCGCAGGCACGCCGGACCACGTGAGAGGCGGAGAAATATTTTTTCCCTCACAGGTATAGAGTGAAGGAATCATTGAGCCTGAAACAAAGGCCGGACTTTTTAGCTCAAAACTTTGTGCTGACGAAGGAAAATTCGTCAGGAAAAGTAAGCATAGAAAGACAACAAATGTAAGGAATCCACGATTGATATGATGACAGTTCACGACATACCTCCTCCTGGAAATTTGTTTGACAGGCATAACCTATTCATATTAATTAGTCAACGCGTATCTAAGGCTGTATGCTTGGATAAGGTATGCACCATTCCTTTTCCTGTAGACAAGTGCGCAGCATACTGAATATTTTTATAAAAAGGTTGCCGCTTATGTAGAGGGTATTTTAAAATGTGCATAGGTCATTTAAGGGACATTGCTGGCCATTATCTTCTTGCATGTTTTAATTAAAATGCCTGATGTAGTCATTGAGAGTACTCATGATATTAGTATGTTAATAAAATCTACAACTGTTGGCACCATCCTTGCTTTTTCAATGCTGTTGATAGAACACTAAACTGGTATATGGGAGAGATTTTATATGTATGATCTCATTTGTAAGACGAGTACGGTATTACCGGAAGATGTTGCTTTTGCCGTCAAGAAAGCACTCGCTCGGGAAGAAAAAGGTTCTATAGCGAAAACAACACTGGATATCATTTTACAGAGCATAGCTTTGTCATCTGAAAGAGGTCTTCCCATTTGTCAGGATACCGGCACTGTTTTGGCGATCATTGAAGGAAGGCCGAGCAAATCAGTGTTTCGTCTGGAGGAACAAATAAAGGATGCGATAAAAAAACTCACGAAAAAAGGCATCCTCAGACAAAACTGTGTTTGCCCGCTCACCGAGAAAAACACACGCACTAACACAGGAATGCATGTGCCTCAGATTCATTTTGAGCCGGTTGACGGACCCACCAGAATAAGCATTATGCTCAAAGGTGGCGGGTCTGAAAACATGAGCACCCAGTACAGTTTGCCTCATTCGAAACTTCAAGCAGGCAGGGACATGGAAGGCGTGCGACGCTGTGTTTTGGATGCTGTATTTCAGGCGCAGGGAAAGGGTTGCGCCCCGGGCATCCTGGGGGTCTGCATTGGCGGAGACCGAGCCTCCGGTTACTTCATTGCGAAAAAACAGCTCTTCCGGAAACTGAACGATAAAAATCCTTCGCCTTTACTGGCAACGCTTGAACAGACTATTTTAAAAGAGGCGAATGGGTTAGGCATCGGTCCCATGGGTCTCGGCGGAAAGACAACCCTTCTGGGCGTTAAGATTGGTTATGCCGGCAGGCATCCGGCATGTTACTTTGTGACGGTCAGTTACTCCTGCTGGGCTACCAGACGCTATGTTGTGGAACTTACGGAAAAGGGAGACATCAAAAAATGGATATAAAGCACATCACATCCCCGATAAAAAATGATGTATTAAGGGGGCTTTCCGTAGGAGATATGGTGAGCCTTTCCGGTCGAATAGTAACCGGGCGTGATCAAATTCACAAGTATCTTGCTACGGGAGGGGAACCACCCATAGACCTTTCCGGACTGGTGATTTACCACTGCGGTCCGGTTGTGATTAAGGAAAAGGGCCAATGGAAAATTACGGCAGCCGGTCCGACCACCTCCATGCGCGAGGAACCGTATCAGGCTCAGATAATATCCAAGCTCCGTCCGGGGGCCATCATGGGCAAGGGCGGCATGGGAGATAAAACCCGAAAAGCCATGTCTGAATGTGGTTGTGTCTATCTTCATGCTGTAGGCGGCGCAGCACAATACCTGGCAGAATGTATTGTTAAAGTAGAAGGCGTTTATCTTGAGGAGTTCGGGCAACCCGAGTCGATGTGGGTGTTAACCGTGAAAGATCTGCCGGCACTGGTGACAATGGATTCTCACGGTAATTCACTTCATGACCATATTCTGAGTGATTCTTCAAAAAGGCTTGAGGAATTATTTTCGCAACGATTCAATGTCAAAAAATGAATGGCCTGACACTTTCCGAACAATATTTTCATGAGCATGGTCTTCCCATGATCCGGGAGAGCTTTCCTCTTCATGCAGAGAGAATGGCATGCGGGCTTGTGGGTGATGGCTCCGAATGCTTCGGTTTTGACGATGAAATTTCTCGCGACCATGACTGGGGACCCGGTTTTTATATCTGGCTGGTTCGTGGGGATTATAATGAAATCGCCAAAGACCTGATGCAAAAGTATGAACAGATCCCCAAAACATTTGCGGGATACGGTCCCAGACAGCAGAGCGAATGGGGCAATGAAAGAGTTGGTGTGTTTGAGATATCTGATTTTTATTCCCGATACATCGGATATAAGAATGTTCCTCAAAACAATTCAGAATGGATGGTTATTCCCGAATCCGCACTGGCCGCGGCAACCAACGGCAAGGTTTTTTATGATCCCCTTGGAGAATTCAGTTCAATTCGTAATCAGCTTCTTAATTTCTATCCGGATGATGTCCGGCTCAAAAAAATAGCCGCACGATGTATGACGATTGCCCAATCCGGTCAATATAACCTTGACCGTTGCCTGAAAAGGGGGGATCAGTTTTCCGCGCGATACGCCGAAACAAAATTTTGCATCGATGTCATCTCGCTGGTTTTTCTTCTGAACAGACATTACACCCCTTTTTATAAATGGATGAGCAGATCTTTGATCGCCTTGCCGCGATTGGGCGAAGAGGTTCATGAAAAAATAAATATATTGATACAAACATCGGAGTATTCGTCAAAGTTGGAAATCGTCGAGGAAATTTGCTCCCTGATCATTGCAGAGCTTAAAGGTGAGAGTCTTACTGATTCTTCGAGTACTTTTCTCCTGGATCATGGTCCGATCATTCAGAGCAAAATAGCGGATAAAGAGCTTCGCGAGCGAAATGTCTGGATCGGGTGAGGACGTAAAACGCTTATGAAAAATGTGCTGGTCATCGGAGGGAGTTATTTTGTCGGCAGGGTTTTCGTGGAAGAGCTCTCGAAAATTCCTGATTATGAGATTTACGTCATGAACAGGGGAAACGTGCCGATGAGCAGTAAGGGTATAACCCTAATAAAATGTGACCGGCATGATCCGGAGGCATTGCAGGAGGCCATTCCCTCTTTAAAGTGGGATGCTGTTGTTGATTTCTGTGCCTACACGCCGGAAGACATTGCCGTGATGTTTTCTGCGATTCCGTCTCATGCAGTCAGCCAGTATATCTTCATCAGCACGGCTTCGATTTACGAAAAAACCTGTGACCTTCCGATACGTGAAGATGCTGCTCTCTTGACGGGACCGCAACCGGGGCCTCATGGTGATTATGCCTACAATAAATATCTAGCTGAAGAGGAATTAAAAAATCAATGCTCAGAAAACAGAATTCCCTGGACGATCTTCCGGCCAACTTTCATATACGGGAAGTACAACTACGCTCCGCGGGAAAGTTATTTTTTTGACCTGGTTCAGGAAAAGAAAACCATTGTTATTCCGGACAACGAGCTGGCGCTTTTCACGTTTGTATCCGTATGGGATGTGGCTCGCGCAATTATCGCCTGTATCGGCAACAAAAATGCTTACACCAAAGCGTTTAATCTGTCGGGTGAAGAACTGGTGTCTTACCTAAGGTTCGTTAATGTACTCCGGATCATTACAGGTGAACATATCAATGAAAGGGTTATGAGTGTTCAGCAAATTGATGAACAGGGTGTTCCTTTACCTTTTCCTCTTGATGAACATATGGTCTATTCCGGGACGCTGATTACGAAAGATATAGGATTCTTGTAT
>DJVN01000181.1 GCA_002441205.1 Syntrophaceae bacterium UBA6255
CCGTCCAGATCCACCCCTATCCAGAATTCAATTTCACTCATGAAAATATTATCTCCGTCATTCTTTTGCCCAATGGGCATCAAATACATATCGAGGACTTTCATTCTTTTGATCCGTATATTCAAGGACACTGATTCCAGCATCCGTGAGTTCTTCTTGATGTTTCTGGGTTATTGGCTTTGAGGTTTCAGGTTTTGGCCAAATGATGATTTTTCTCGGAGTGTAATCATTGATTTGCAAGCCTGTACACGTCTCAAGCAGTGGTAGAAAGTAGTCTCTAAAACGACAGATAAGTTCAGCAAAATTGTCAACCTGTGCAATCAAATCTTTCTTATTCCGGCTTGATTTCAATTCGATGATTACAGGGAATATTTTTCCGTCCTTTTTGCCAACAGCAAGCAGATCGCACCTAACTGCCGTTGTGCTGCTGCTGATATTTAATCGAAGCCCGGGAACGCTCCTTACCGGATGATTTTTATCTCCCAATGACACCTCGTCAAGGGCAAAAAGGAGTTTGTCAAAGGAGCCTTTTTCTTGTTTCAAAAGTATCATCATGTCTCGGTTGTGGATAAGTGATTGCTTAATGATCCAACTTTGTAGAGCCCGCTCTTTTTTCTTTTCCAATACTGAAAGCTTTAGGTCATTTGGTTTGTTATCAAATAAATCGAACTGCCTATCAATTATTGCAAGTTGTTCAGTTCCGCTTTTTGCGCAACCACAGAGAGGATAGCCATCTCTTAATGAAACCGCACGAAAAGACTCTCCGCAAATGCGGATATACCTATCTTGCTTTGCAAGCTTGGCGGTGTCGCGCTTTTGCAATTCTATAGCCATTTTCTGCATTTGAAGAAGACGGTTTATCAATTGATTTTCTGTTGTATCAGAACCTTTTTTTAACATGAGTTCCTCCCCTTTATCATTTAATGTAAAGATTTGATTGTCGGCTATTTCAACAACACAATCGAATAATTGATTGAATTTACTTGCATACTCCGTATGCACCGGCACCAACATTTTCGGTTTGAGAGCCTTGGCAAATGTCTGTAAATCCTTAACCGTCGCATGACCGCTTGTGTGGGCATAGACGAAGTTGACCTGTGGATCATTCCGGTATGCTGCTATGGCTTCGGCACCATAATACTCATTGTTCGAGTATGAAAGATAGCCGAGCCACTGGGAGTAGATGACATTAACCGGCCTTATTGCTTTATACAAGTCGATGATCTTGAAATGGGACATCTTGCCCAAAGACAGATAATCGTGTGGATTGGCCTGGAGCTCTTCTTTATGGACCCGATTCTTGAAGAGCCGCTTGCGGAAATCGCCGAAAAAGTCGGGATGTTCCTTCAGCTTTTCGTTTTGGCTATAAGAAGTGTAAACCTTCACCGGTTCCCATTCCATATTCGGCACACTGTCGGATACGAACTTGAGCTGCTCAAGCACCCAGGCCGTGTAGATGTCGATAACCATGGTCTTGTGCGCCCGCTTGCAGGCCCTGTAAGCCGACACAATCCGGTCGATGTTCTGGGAAGATGAAATGAGAAACGTAATATTTTCCTGTGCTTTAATTGTATCGTATATTCTTTGTTCAACATCGGCTTCCGTGGGAAAGTCGTCATTGCTCCGCTCCAGCATGGTTCCTTCCATGAAGAGCAGATCAATATCCTGGGGAGGGTTTTCAACGATGCTTTTATACAGGACCGATTTTCTACCATGCGCCCTGAAATCGCCACTGTAGAATACCTTCTTCCCTTCAGCTTCGATCGAAAATCCATAGGCATCAACGGCGGAATGATCGACGAGATAAGGGGTGATGGTGAAATCGCCTACCGAAAAATGCTGCCGGTTTTTGAAATAGCGGAATAGGTTGGCGGGCAGTGCCTTGCCGAGAATCATCCGTGGCGCATCGATCAGACGTTTTCCCAACTCGCCGATATACACCGACACGGATGAGTCAAGGGCGTCGATAAGGCCGAAATGATCCTGGTGTGGGTGACTGATCAGAACCGCATCGGGTCTGAACGAGGCCACGTCAAGGTTTTTGCTCTCCGCTGAAAGCGGCAACCCCAAATCCAGAAGGATCGTAGTTTTTGCGGTCGAGAGTTGGATGCAGGTGCCGCCGATTTCTTGAGCGCCGCGATGGATGATAATGTTCATTCCAAAATTACCAGGGTAACCTGGCCTTTGTCTGGTTCGATCTCAATCTTTTTCACCGTGAATGGCCACTCATCAAAAGTCATCCGATTGAATGGCATCCCATTAGGTCCATCGAATAAACTCAGGACATCCGTCCAACGAATCTTCTTTGGTGGAAACGAACGCCCTTTGATTTCTTGCCGGGTGGCAAATCGAACCTTAAGAGTAACATTGCCACCCTCTCCTCGGAAAAACTCATGATATTCTGGAAGGTTATTTACATTCACAGGAGACTCCTTTCCCAACATTTTCAAACTCCTTATTTTTATTCACATCCACGCTCAGCTATTATCATAAATGAGGCTGTCTGAATATGCAAGCACATAACCCTTTTTATTTCGGTCACATTCGATGATTTCCCCCAGGGCGTTCCACAGCTCAATATCTCTGCGGACCGTTCTTGGCGAGACATTGAACTCATTGCACATGTCCTCGACATACAAGATCCCCTCGGACTTGAGGACCTTCATGATTTTGAGAAGTCGGAAAATTTTACGGTCATAATCCCGGTGCTGTTTGTTATGCCGTGTGGCTGCCGCCCTTTTGTTGAGGATCTTCAGCCTCAGGTATCCTTCATCAATGGTCCCCGGTGTTTTGATAACAAACTTTTCAACTCCTTTGGGCATTTTGAAGGGGAGTATGGATGTAAAGAGAATGCATAGTGATTTGGGATCACCGGTTTCTTTCAGAAAGGAAAACAACTGGAACATTTCGTCCGTTTCGTGTTCCGTCATGTCCAAGGGATTAATGATATTCATAAAAGCCGGAACGGCGATTAAATCGGTGACACAATCCGCCCAACAGATAGTGACCTTCAATTTGTTGGCCATGCTATGCAGCATATCGGTAATTGCTGTTTCCAGGCGATAGGCTACAATGGTATTATTGGAGGAGAAATTTACCGGTGTGTCACCATTCATTGTCATTACGGTTCTGTTTTTCAAGAAATTGATGGCCTTGGCGCCGTGATTCCTACTATCCGGCAAGATATTTTCAGAATTCTTGGAATTCATTCTTATGCCTTCCTCCATGTTTCGTACAGCCATACCACATTGCTGGGACAACGTGTTGTCCTCCTCTGAAAGAATATTTGCGGGATAAAAGCATACTTTTTCAACGCTATGGTTTAAAATTCATTGCATATCTCCGCCATGATTCCGGATCGCGCCTATGAAACTGATCTGCAAGGGAAAGAGCTGACTGCTGTATGAGATTGACGCCAAGATCAAATG
>DJVN01000150.1:0-390 GCA_002441205.1 Syntrophaceae bacterium UBA6255
AACCAGCAAATTAATGGGTAACAAAAGCAATACACCCGATCGCAGCCCACGGGGCTGCTCCGGGTGAGCTTTTCGTAGGCCGCCGCGCTGCAGCTCGTGTCACGGACTGCATGTCACGCTTCGCGTCCCGGCAGTCCTTGCGCCACTGCTGAGCTGCGCCGTTATGCAATTAATATAAATATACATTAGCCATACATATACCCATACTATTATATTGCAATATTAACATAATTCTGGCATAGTAAGTTCATGAAAAAGGCAACCTTTGAATAGGATGAGGAAAAGGATAAGGAAAACCAATCCAAACATGGTATTTCTTTTCTGACCGCGCAACAGGCTTTTCTTGATCCCCACCGTGTTATCGCGGAAGACATTACCCATAGCAACGAA
>DJVN01000150.1:405-3780 GCA_002441205.1 Syntrophaceae bacterium UBA6255
AAAGGAAGGAAAATCTATGAAGACCAAAACAAAATATACTGAAGAAGCTATGGGCAATCTGAGAGTCGTCAAAGACTTTCTTCCGCCCCCGGAAAAGTTAGTGCTGAAAGAAGATAATGTGAAAGTAACCATTTCTTTAAAGAAATCCAGCATCAGTTTTTTTAAAGATCAAGCAAAAACACAGAAGACTTCTTACCAGAGAATGATCAGGGAAGTCGTGGACTGGTACGCCTCACATTATCAAAAGAGCGCATAACAAAGGTAATACACCCGATCGCTACGCTCCGGCTGATTTCGCCGTTAAAAAATAATCTTGAAATATATGCATATAATGTGCATACTATGGCATCACATTTGTATGAGGTGAAAACATGAGAACAACGCTGAATATTGAGGACAATCTAATTGACAAAGCAACTAAAATTACCGGAATAAAAGAGAAAACAACACTAGTTAAGCTAGGATTGGAAGCGCTTATTGCCAGAGAAAGCGCGCGGAGGCTTGCAAAGTTAGGCGGAACACAAAAACAGCTACAGGAAATACCACGAAGAAAAGGGGCATCATAGATTATGGTTCTTGTGGATACCTCTGTTTGGGTCGCACATTTGAGAGATGGGAATACTGAATTGGCCACCTTGCTCAATAATGGCACGGTATTATGCCACCCATTAATTGTCGGGGAACTAGCGTGTGGAAATTTAAAAGACAGAGCCGTCATACTTTCTTTTCTTAAATTGTTACCCATGTGCATTGAAGCAGAACATGAAGAAGTATTATCATTTATAGAGAATAACCGCATAATGGGTAAAGGCATCGGTTATATAGATGCTCAGCTTGCCGCATCATCTGTATTAACGGGCGTTCCGATCTGGACACTTGATAAGAAACTGGCACAAGTCGCTGATAGTCTGCATATAAAATATAAAATTTGCTAACGAAATCAATACACCCGATCGCTACGCTCCGGGTGATTTTTTCGTTATTCTAAAAAGATTAACAAAATATCCCTTTTAGAAATCTCTTGAAGTGTGCATACAAATGATGTACAATTAAAACATGAGATACGAGTGGAATCCTGCAAAAAATGAATGGTTAAAAAAAGAAAGGCATATATCTTTCGAACAAATTATTATTCATCTTTCTCGGGGCGATGTCTGGAAGGTAACTGATCATCCCGACCAGTCAAACTATCCCGGACAAAAGCTGTATTTTGTTATTGTCGATAGTTATATTTATGTCGTGCCATATGTCATTGAAAAGGATTACATTTTTTTAAAAACAATAATACCCAGCAGGAAAGCAACCAAGATGTATAAAGAAGAACAGGAGAATCAAAATGAAGTACGATAAAGAAGAAAAAGATATTCTTGATGCGTTAGAAAAGGGCAGGATGAAGCTTACTACGCCATCAAAAAAAGAAATAGAATCGATTAAGGCAGCGGCGAATAACACACTTAAAAAAGACAAGCGGATAACGATTCGTCTGTATGACCATGACTTTGTTGGTATTCAAAAAAAAGCTCTGGAGATGGGTATGCCATACCAGACGCTCATTTCTGGTATCATTCACCGTTACATAGAAGGTGATATAAAAATCAAGACCGGATAACCAATCAATACAGCGGACTCGCTACACGCTCCGGCAGTCCGTGTGCCACTGCTGAGCTGCGCCGTAGCGGAGAATTTCTATGAATTTCAAAATAACAATTTCTGGGAATAGGCAATATATTATTGGAAAAGTCTATAAACCGTTGAATAGAGAAATTGCCCAGCAATTGGCGAAGGAGTATGTCATGCTTATAGACTCTACAGGAATAAAGAGAATACTGAATGATGTCCGTGGTGTCTCGGATGAAATGGGCATTTTGAATGGATATGAGTATGCTTATAAGGATGTCATTACTCTTGGCCTTCCTATGGGTATTCGCGCGGCAATTCTTGCTGATGAAGGTGATCATACACATGATTTTCAGGAAACTGTGGCTAGGAATGCCGGATATTTTGTAAAAGTATTTTATTCATTTGAACGGGCTGTTGATTGGCTAATGGATGCTGGCTAACATAGGCGCTGCACTGGTCGAGGATTCCGCTGTGCTCCATCCCCGCCAGTGAGCTTAAGCATTAACCATAAAAATAACTGATATGTAACAAATGATTGCATAGTGCTACATATTGTTATATAATATGATTGCCATGAAATATGGAGGAAAAATTATGCCTACAGCAGTAAGGATATCAGAAGAACTTGTCCATGAGGCTAAGAGATCTGGTCGGATTGACCATAGGTCTTTGGCCGGTCAGATTGAGCATTGGGCACGCATGGGAAAATGCGCCGAGGAGAATCCGGATTTGTCATATTCCCTCATTAAGGAAATCTTGATCGGGCTTGATGAATTAGATCATGGCGAAAAAACAGAATACAAGTTCGGTTAGATTGTTATGAAAATCTACCAGTCAAGATCATTTGAGAAAAAAGTAAAGAAGATGTCCCAAGCTGAAAAGGGCATACTGGATCGCGAGATAAAAAATATTGCTGAAAACCCAAATATTGGTGAAGAAAAAAAGAGTGATTTGAAGGGTGTTTTCGTCCATAAATTCAAACTCAAAACAAATTTGTACCTGCTTGCATATAGAAAAACGGGTGTAGATTTAGAACTAATCATGATTGGATCTCATGAGAATTACTATCGTGACCTGAAGGGTTACTTGAAAAGCAGATAAGTCGGGTAACAAAAGCAATCCAGCCTATCGCTGCCCCTTGGGCAGCTCCTGCTCAGCTCTGCGTTGAACCTGTAGAAAAAGTCATTTTCAGCTCATAAAATTCTTGTATTGGAAGCCCAAAATCTTCTTGACGCAGAATATTGCGTTTCTTATACTTCACCATCAATCGTAGACGTTCTTATCAATGCAATTTCAATCTTGTAAATTTAGTGACAGATATTTTATAATAATTTATATACAGCTGCGCCGCGGAAATACATTTTTAAGGTACATGTCCCACATGGCTACGCATGTGGGATAATTCCACCAACGATTCGACCGTCGCAACGCTCGTCGTTTTTTAAGGTACTTGTACTACGTCGCTGCGCTCCTAGGATCATTCGACTAACTCTTCAAACTTTGCTATGCTCGTTTTCAGAGAGTCTCATTATCATTAATGGAGGTCATATATGCCGATTAAGATGGATACCAAAAACGGGATCATGATCGTGGCCATGGACAACAGCCCGGAAAACGCCTTCACCATGGAAATGATTCAACAGTTTAACGCGGCTTTGGACAGTATTGAAGCCGATGATACCGTTCGCGGCGTGGTGGCGACCGGGGCAGGAGGCCAATTCTTTTCTTCCGGCATGGATCTTCAATACGTCATGG
>DJVN01000150.1:3797-4452 GCA_002441205.1 Syntrophaceae bacterium UBA6255
TTTCCCAAACCCATGGTGGCCGCCATCAACGGCCATGTGGTGGCCAGCGCCCTGGCCTTCTCCATGTGTCTGGATTACCGGGTCATGCAGAAGGAAAATGCGGTGTGTACCTTTCCGGAAATCGATGTTTCCATTATCCCGCCCTCCGGATGCATGGCCATGGTGCAATACGTCATCGGCGAGCGCGTGACCGACCTGGCCTTTTCGTCCGGCCGCAAGTTCGATGGACCGGCGGCTTTGGCCGCGGGCATGGTGGATGAACTGGTCGAAAGCAAAGCGGTCATCGACCGGGCCGTGGCTGTAGCCACGGAACTGGGTGCTAAAAAGCCCCGCCTGTTTGCCGAATACAAAAGACGTTTCCGCGGCGAAATTGCAGACCGCATGCTGGCCGAAGATATGCGGTATATCGACGAAGAGATGGATGTGACTATGTTTCAGAACTGCGACCTGACTTGCCTGCGGTCTCTCCCATAGTCCAAACCGAAAGGTTGCAAAACAAGGAAAATGCTTTACGTCAATAGAGCCAATAGCAAACCGGCACGGTTGCTATCGGCTCTATTTTTTACATATTTTTCGCGGCCTGCTCGATGCCTTTTCTGATGCCGTCGAGTTTTTCCTGGCTCATTTTTACCGATATACCCATGACCAGCGTGCG
>DJVN01000150.1:4545-5442 GCA_002441205.1 Syntrophaceae bacterium UBA6255
CGGCCAGCAGGTTCTGGAACTTCTGCGCCTGATCTTCACTCGGCATGTTAAACGCCAGAAACGTGGCGGAATCGCCTTCGGGGTCGGGTTTGACGCGGAATTTCACGCCGGGCACATTGGCCAGCACATCCATGATGAACTTCTTGTTTTTCTTCTGCTCACCGATCAGGTAATCCAGTTTGCGAAGCTGTGCCAACCCCAGCGCTCCCTGGAGTTCATTCATCCGGAAATTGAAGCCGAGAATGGTCCGGCCTTCCAGCGCGCGGCTGACTTTGGGATTATGATCGTGGCCGTGATCGTGATACCATTCCGACCGCAGATAAAATTCTTTGTTATTGGTAATCACCATGCCGCCTTCGCCGGTGGTGACTGTCTTGACGTAATCGAAGCTGAATGTTCCCATATCGCCAAAACTGCCCAGCTTTTTGCCTTTGAAACTCGCGCCGCATCCCTGGGCATTGTCTTCCAGAACCAGCAGTTTGTTTTTGCGGGCAACGTCCACAATCTTATCGATATTGGCCGCCGAACCGCACATATGTACCGGAATGACGGCTTTGGTGTAAGGCGTTTTCTTCTTTTCGATTTCATTGGGATCGAGATTGAGCGTGTCGTCGATATCCACCATGATGGGAACCGCGCCCACTTCCATGACCGCTTCATACGTGGCCAGAAAGGTAAAGGCGGGGACCAGCACGTCGTCGCCGGGACCGACATCCATTGCCGTAAGAGCTACCTGGAGCGCCGTCGAACCGGAGGTTACGCCCAGCGCGTAGCCGGTGCCGCAATATTTGGCAAACGCCTGTTCGAACTCTTTAACTTTATAAACGCCTTTTCTTTCGCTATCAAAACCGTAACGCATCAGAATGCCCGTTTCGAGAACATCCATGACTTCCTTGA
>DJVN01000251.1:0-1639 GCA_002441205.1 Syntrophaceae bacterium UBA6255
GCAGCTTTTTGATCTTCGGTTCATAATCGCGGTAATCAACTGTTTCCGCATAGCGCATTTTTACGGCCACCCTCAGCTTTTGGAAGCGCCGCAGATCGGATTTGTATCGATTCAACTTTTCGTCATCAACCTTCATGACGAATGCTTCAGTGGAAAGCGCTATTCCCAGTGTTTTGGCGTATTGGGCCAACCGCTGATAAAATTCTTCCCGGATGGATATATCAGCCAGCAATAACTCGTAAGCCTCTTCATCACGGCTGTTTTTTACTTCTTTGAAAACATCCCAGAGATCTGAATAGCGCTGGGGCAGTTTTTCCACTTCGACATTCACCGACGTTAAAGCGCCGACCAGGTCTTCCTCGTCAAAACCCTCAAAAGCGCTATACATCGTCAATGCTTTGTCCAATTCACCCAAGAGTCCTACGTAGTCAACAACATATCCATAGTCTTTTTCTTCATAAACCCGGTTGACGCGGGCAATGGCCTGCAATAAAGAATGCTCTTTGAGTTCTTTGCACAAATAAATGGCGACATTGCGCGGCGCATCAAAGCCGGTCAGGAGCTTACTGACCACAATCAATATCTCCGGTTCAGATCCGTTCTTGAACTGATTGATAATCTGCTTATTGTATTCCTCTTCGCTACCATAGCGTTTCATCATCTTTTGCCAGAATTTGACTACTTCATCCGTGGGCTCTTCATCCGTTTCCTCAAATCCTTCACGCATATCAGGGGCAGAGATTACCACTTCAGAACTGACAAACCCGATGTTCGTCAGATGTTCCTGATATTTCAGCGCAGCGGCTTTACCGGGCGCCACAAGCTGCGCCTTGAAGCCGGTGCCCTGCCAGGCGGCGCGGAAATGTTCGCTAACGTCGAATGCGCGCATATAAATGACCTGATCAGCCTTGTTGAGCATTTCGGCGCGGGCATATTTCTTTTTCAGATCGGCTTTTTGTTCTTTGGTCAGTCCTTGCGTGTGACGTTCAAACCAGCGGTCGATAGCCTCCTTATTCTGCTCCATCTCCACATAACGGCCTTCATAGAGCAGGGGAATGACTGAACCGTCTTCCACGGCCTGATGAATGGAATAATGCGGTTCAATCAGACCGCCGAACTTTCTAAAACTGTTCTTTTCCTCTTGTAACAATGGCGTGCCCGTGAATCCCAGATAACAGGCGTTCGGAAACATCTGACGCATCCTCGCAGCCAACGTGCTGTAATTGGTGCGATGGCTTTCGTCAATCAGCATGAAAATATCCCGCGAATCGTCCTGGAATTTCTTTTGCTTGAGCGCCTTGTCGAATTTATGAATCAGCGTTGTGACGATGGTGGCTTTCTCTTCCGACACCAGCTCCAGCAGATGACGTCCGGACGTGGCCCGATTCGGATCAAGCCCGCAAGCTGCAAACGTATTGCCTAGTTGCTTGTCCAGATCGTCGCGATCCGTCACCAACACAATGCGCGGGTTGGGTACTTCCGGGTCAAGCGCCAAGTTGCGCGTCAGCATGACCATCGTTAATGATTTGCCCGACCCTTGGGTATGCCAGATGATGCCGCCTTGCCGCCGTCCTTCACCATCCGATTGCTTGATCCGGTCGAGTGTTGACTTCACAACAAAATACTGCTGATAGTGTGC
>DJVN01000251.1:1715-2311 GCA_002441205.1 Syntrophaceae bacterium UBA6255
CAAAGTCGCCTTGAAAGAGTTGTGCCTTTTGATCTTTGGAAAGACTTTTTTCAATACAGGCGGCAACATCTTCTTCTTTGTCGCGCAGTTCTTTCCAGATGCTCCAGAATTTGGCTGATGAACCCACCGTGGCGTAACGGGCGGCGTTTTTGTTGACACCCATGACCATCTGCACATAAGAAAAAAGCTTGGGGATGTATTCATCGCTCTGATTGCGGATCGACTGAGAAACAGCCTGATCGATATCCACATCGGGTGCCTTGCATTCGATAACCGCCAGCGGGATGCCGTTGACAAACAAAACGATATCAGGCCGTGCTGTTTCATTACTACGCGAACGCCCCACTTTGAATTCCGCTACTACGTGAAAAGCATTGCGGTGCCAGTTTTTCCAGTCAATATAATTAAGTGTAAAACTTTTCGAATCGCCTTCAATGGATTGTTCCAGCGACTTGCCCAGCGTAATCAAATCATAGATGGCTTCATTGGTACGAAGCAGGCCGCCGTCGTACCTGACATTCTTCAGCGTCTGAATGGCCGTCTGAATATTTTCTTCGCTGAAAAGATACTGGCGGCCTTTGTAGTTGATGCGATTG
>DJVN01000251.1:2358-4783 GCA_002441205.1 Syntrophaceae bacterium UBA6255
TATTTTTCGTTGAAGCGGAAAGCCGTCATGCTCGCCTCCTTGCCTGGCTGCGGACGCGATACAGTCGTTCCGTAAAACCTCCTTCTTTTTCAAAAGATGCCGCCTGCACGGCAATTTGCCGGTCCAGAAGATAGCAGCAGAGATTCAAAAGCGAGAGAGCGGCATTGGCCACCAGGGCAGAATCTGACAGGGACGGACACGGACGATCACTGACCGACACGGACATTTCCGGTCTTTGTTTTTTGTCTGTGGTCGTCTGTGTCAGTCTGTGTCGGTCAGTGAGTTTCTTTTCTTCGACGACCCACGCCCGTACCTCGTCCACCGTCGCGCAGCGCCTTGCCTTAAAACGTTTCAGTGCCGGGTGGTCGGCTGCAAGCATTGGCAGGTTTCTCTGGCGCAGGAAATCCTCATAATCCAGCCGCAGTTCTTCAAGGCTGGCGCGAGCCACATTGGTCAATTTCAGTTCGGTCTTCTTTGATGTCCCGGACGCCTGGCTTCCTTCGGCGATGTTCTGCACACCGCTTCGCGCCGCCTGCACCATCTGGTCATGTGTGCGGCTTTTTTTATCGATGTAACGCTCGCAAAAACGAACCGTCATGTCATAAACCAACTGCGCCAATTTAAAACTCTTGAGCTTTCGGTAACCGCCATGTGTGGGAATTAGCTTTTCTTGTTCTTTCATGTTCTTCCCCGGTTTGAATATTTTCTAGTCATCATCTGTGTTAATTTTCACCCGCCATTGGCCGGTTAATAATTTTTGCATGAGGCCGCGTTTTTGTTTGCGGTAGGCTTCCAGTTGTTTTTTTAGAATGTCAATTTCTTGCCAAACATTATCAAGAATTCCAGCAATCTTCTTTTGATCGATAAGCGAAGGAAAAAGTACTGGAAATTTTTGTAAGTCTTTCTTTTGAATATTTGGAAGTCCAGAACCAACACGCAAAGACATTAATAGTTGTTCATGTAATTTAAGGAAGAAGTATAAATACTTTTTTTCTACATCACTGTGTACATTGTTTAGAACATAACAATGCCCGCCACACCAAAATTTCTGAATGTTAAAATTTACAAAACCACACGAATTACCGCCTTCACTTATTGTAATGGTGTTTTCATGAGTATTCCAATTGTTTGTAAAACCGGATGGTTCCATACCACCGTTGAGGGCATAATACTTTCCGGCATCAATCATATCGTCAACATTTAGTTGTTGCCCTTTTTGAATCACCGCCAAATCTCCTAACTGCACTTTTCGCCAATCCCTATTATCATTTCCTTCATTGATCAATTTATTGAGAAGCCAAGTAAATCGCTTTTCCTTGACCGCAATCAACCGTTCGGCTTTTTCGATGGCTTGATCCCAAGTGGAAAGGTTACGTACAATCATTTTTTGCTCATTGCACGGCGGCGTTGGTACTAATAAATGAAGAAGCTTTTCCCTCGTAAGATGGGCTATACTTGATTCACCAACTATCTTTGATAATTCCCCCTTACTGGCAATATGTTCCATGAAATAATATACGAATAGGGACTCAATATCATGATTCAGCGGGCGAAGTCTGTGAAGAGCCTTTTGATAATAGATGCTTTGATTTGTTTTGTTCCAAACTGCACAACGACCAATTTCACCGCCCTCGCACATGAGCAGATCACCGCACCTCAAAGAAAACTTCTTTTTTTCCTTTTCAGAGAAATACATTTTATTTAGTTTAGAAAGATCAAACGAACCCCATCTGACATTAAAGTTGGCAAGATATGGGTATTGTTCGCCTTGTTTGGCTTTCTCATTAAGCATCTTTCCCAATTGGACATCGAAAAGCTCTCCTATTTTTTTTCGTTTCCAACCGGCGCAACTCATAACGGATCACCCTCCGGCTTCTTCCACCCCAACCTCTTCGCAGTTTCTTCAAGCTGCTTGATGGATTCTTCTTGCCCGATGGCCTCCTTATATTCCCGGCGGCGTTGGGCAAAGCGGTCATATTCGTCTTTTGCAAAATCATCAGCTTCTTGTTTGCTGACACTTCCGGCATCGGGCAATATCTTTCGTTCGTTGAACGCCAAAAATTCATCCAGCTTCTTTTCCCAGTCTTTCATAAAAACCTGCTTGCGGCGTTTGGCCTGATCTTCGGCATAGTTGAGCCACGATCATGTCCAGATTGTAATAGGTGAGCTTTCGCTGTATTTGCCGTGGGCCTTCTTTTTGAACTGTCAAGAATTCCTTGACAGTTGCTTCCGGGGTTAATTCACACTCATCAATGATGTTACGGACATGAAGGCTGATGTTTTGTTTTGTGGTCTGAAATAGATCAGCCATGATCTGTTGAGTGAGCCAGACGGTCTCATCTTCCAGCCGGACGTCAATCTTAATGCGGCCATCTTCGGTTTGGTAAACGAGAAATTCACTTTTTACCGGAAGGTTGTCGGTCAT
>DJVN01000254.1:0-2174 GCA_002441205.1 Syntrophaceae bacterium UBA6255
AATAATGAAGTAAAATTAAGGAGATAAATTAATTGATAACTGCATTGAATGATTTTACGATCTGCCTATGGTTTTCGTCAGATAGTCTTTATTGTCTTTTTCATAACATAAATAATACAGAAATAACGTTACAACATAAAATTAATTCTTGATAAATACAGTCAGTTGAATTAATGTTCTGCCGTAAAGTCGTTATTGCAAATTATTATAGGAGAAAAATGAAGTTATTATTAAAGGATGTAGCCACCGTTCATATGGGTTATTCATTCCGATCGCGGTTCGAATCTTTCGATTCTGGTCCGGTTGCCGTTATTCAAATGAAAGACCTCTCTGATGAAAATATCGTAAATTGCGGCAGTTTGTCTTATGTTGATATGGACAAGTTTGGTGAAAACCATTTTGTACAAAAAGGCGACTTGATCTTTCGGTCGCGCAGCCTGACCTCTACCGCTGCAATTCTTTCAGAAGATCCCGGTTTTGCCGTGGTGTCGGCGCCTCTCTTAAAGATAAGATTAAGTACCACCACCGTTATGCCGGAGTATCTCAATTGGTTTATCCGACAATTACCGGCGCAAATATTTCTGACAAGTCACGCGCGGGGAACAACGCAAAAAATGATCAGTAAGGAAACACTGGAGATGCTGGAAATTGACGTTCCGCCGCTGGAAAAACAAAAATCCATCATTGCTCTGGCTGCACTGGCCGATGATGAACAACGCATCATGAAGCAACTTTCCATAAAACGTAAACAACATATTTCTGCAATATTAATCCGCGAAGCCGGAGGAGAATAAATAAATGAATGGGAAACTAGATCAGAAAGACATCAATAATGCTGCATGGGCGGCCTGCGATACCTTTCGTGGGGTGGTCGATCCTGCGCAATACAAGGACTATATCCTGGTAATGCTGTTTGTGAAATATATCTCAGATGCCTGGAAAGATCATTATGAACGATACCGTAAACAGTATGGCGATGACGATGCTCGCATTCGCCGTAAGTTGGAAAGAGAGCGTTTTGTCCTACCCTATGCGGAATTGAAAGATCACGAAACTGGGGAAGTGACTGATCGGTTCCTTGCGGATTTTTACAGTTTGTATGAACGTCGCAATACGGCAAATATCGGCGAACTGATCAACATCACATTCGACGCTATTGAAGAGGCCAACAAATCAAAATTGGAAGGCGTTTTCCGCAATATCGATTTCAACAGCGAAGCAAATCTCGGCAGAACCAAAGACAGAAACCGCCGCCTGAAAAACCTGCTGGAAGATTTCAACAAACCGCAACTGGACCTGAGTCCCAGCAAGGTTTCCGAAGATGTCATCGGCAATACCTACATATACCTGATCGAACGGTTTGCCACCGACGCGGGTAAAAAAGCCGGAGAGTTTTACACGCCGCATAAAGTATCTGAGTTGGTTGCCAAGCTTGCCAGACCGAAACCCGGCAATCGTATTTGTGATCCCGCCTGTGGTTCCGGTGGACTTTTAATCGAAGCGTCGTGTGAAGTGGGCGATAAGAACTTTGCCCTCTTTGGCATGGAATCGAACGGTAGCACGTGGGCGCTTGCCCGGATGAACATGTTTCTGCACGGCGCGGACAGTGCGCGCATTGAATGGTGCGATACGCTGGTGAGCCCGGCGCTGGTAGAAAACGATCGCCTGATGAAGTTCGATATTGTCGTTGCCAATCCTCCTTTTTCCCTGGACAAATGGGGTGCGAAGGAAGCAGAAAGCGACCGCTATAACCGTTTCTGGCGTGGCGTTCCGCCAAAAAGCAAAGGCGACTGGGCATTTATCAGCCATATGGTGGAAGCGGCGCTGGAAAAAGAAGGCCGCGTGGCGGTTGTTGTTCCGCATGGCGTTTTGTTTCGCGGCGCCGCCGAAGGGCGGATTCGCCAAAAGATGATCGAGGAGAATATATTGGATGCCGTGATCGGTCTGCCGGGGAATCTCTTCCCAACCACTTCAATTCCCGTTGCGATACTTGTCTTTGACCGCAGCCGGGAAAAGGGCGGCAAAAACCACGGTCGCAAAGATGTTATATTTATTGATGCCAGCCGTGATTATCTGCCGGGGAAAAATCAAAACGCCCTTTCCGACGCGCACATCCAAAATATCATCAAAACGCTCAAAGCACGAAAAGACATAGAGAAGTATGCGCATGTGGC
>DJVN01000254.1:2191-6211 GCA_002441205.1 Syntrophaceae bacterium UBA6255
GATCAACTGGAGAAAGAACTGGCCGATGTGCGGCTTAAAATGGCCGAAATGCTTAAGACTATTGAAAGGTGAATGCTGATTGAACAGACAAGAATTCCTTGTCTGTTCAATCAAGGGAAAAGACACGGAATAAAAGCAGCCGTATGAAAATAAGGGCCGCACTTGGGACCATTTTCGTGACATCGCGAAAATGCTTCAAGTCATGCCGGACGTAATTCGGTTGATGAAGTCCGAACAAGGGGTTGCAACCCCTTGTGCCAGGAGAGCAGGGCAAATTGCCGTAAAGTACTTTTAGGCAAGGTCTTGATGGAAGCGAGGGAAACGATGCGCGTAAAAAAAGGTTTAGAAAAAACAGAGGCATCCCGGATTGTTGTTTTTCAGGAAAAATCCATTCGCCGAATTCTGCATAATGATGAATGGTGGTTTTCTGTGATTGATGTTGTTGCCGTACTGACCGACAGCTTAAATCCCCGTGATTATTGGTTTAAAATGAAAATCAGGGTTAAGAGCGACGACGGACTTGAACTGTCGACAATTTGTCGACAGTTCAAACTTCCCGCACCTGATGGAAAACAGAGAGAAACCGATTGCGCCAGCACCGAAGGACTTTTCCGTATTATTCAGTCCATACCCTCGCCCAAGGCAGAGCCATTCAAACGCTGGTTGGCAAAAGTCGGTTATGAGCGCGTGCAGGAGATCGAAGACCCGGAACTGGCCACCAAAAGAACCAAAGCACTTTATCGGGCCAAAGGCTATTCCGACGACTGGATTGAAAAACGCATGCGCGGCATTGCCATCCGCGCGGAGTTGACCGACGAATGGAAGAAACGTCAGGTGGGACACGATAGAGAATACGCGATTTTGACAACTGAAATCTCCAAAGCCACCTTTGGCCTGACGCCATCGGAATATAAAGAACTCAAGGGGCTGGAGCGCGAAAATTTGCGGGATCATATGAACGATCTGGAGCTCATCTTTTCCATGCTGGGTGAAGCTGCCACAACGGAAATCACCAAGACGAAGGATGCACAGGGCTTCGACGAAAATCGTACCGCCGCACGAAAAGGCGGCAAGATTGCCGGAGACGCCCGCGAAGAACTGGAAAAAGAAACGAAAAAGATGGTCGTGTCCAAAGAAAACTATCTTGATGCACCGGAAAAAAGAAAACGGTTGGAGAAGAACTGACCATTTTGCTGACATCCGCAAAATGGTCAGTTCTGGCTACAAAAAGCAAGGGAGAATAGTTAATGACCGACAACCTTCCGGTAAAAGGTGAATTTCTCGTTTATCAGACCGAAGACGGCCATATAAAGCTGGATGTCCGTCTGGAAAATGAAACGGTTTGGCTTACGCAACAGACGATGGCCGATCTGTTTCAGACCACAAAACAAAACATCAGCCTTCATGTCCGTAACATCATTGATGAGGGCGAACTAACCCCGGAAGCAACTGTCAAGGGATTCTTGACAGTTCAAAAAGAAGGCCCACGGCAAATACAGCGAAAGCTCACCTATTACAATCTGGACATGATCGTGGCTCAACTATGCCGAAGATCAGGCCAAACGCCGCAAGCAGGTTTTTATGAAAGACTGGGAAAAGAAGCTGGATGAATTTTTGGCGTTCAACGAACGAAAGATATTGCCCGATGCCGGAAGTGTCAGCAAACAAGAAGCTGATGATTTTGCAAAAGACGAATATGACCGCTTTGCCCAACGCCGCCGGGAATACAAGGAAGCCATCGGGCAAGAAGAATCCATCAAGCAGCTTGAAGAGACTGCGACGAAGTTGGGGTGGAAGAAGCTAAAGGTGAAAGAATGACTTGGGAAAAAATAAGACTCTCGGAATTGCTAACATCACCTATTCAAAATGGCTATTCGCCTATTTGTCCGGAACGACCAAACGGAAAATGGATTCTTGGTCTCGGGGCATTGAAGGGATCAGGTTTCGATTCAACCCAAATAAAACCAGCACCAATAAATGACAGCAAGGTCAATGATTTTTTGTTGCAGCCAGGTGATTTTCTTGTCAGTCGTTCGAATACACTTGATAAAGTTGGACGTGCGGCTTTATTTACAGGACAGGTAAATAACTGTGCGTATCCTGACCTAATGATGAGATTCCGAATAGATGAATCACGGCTTTACCAAGGATTTCTTGAAATGTTCTTAAGAAGTTCAGAAGCTGTCCGACACTTCCAGCGTTGTGCTTCTGGTACCAGTGAAACCATGGTTAAGATCAATAAAGGTGTTCTGGAAAAACTACCAGTGCCTTTACCCCCTTATAAAGAACAAGTCGCCATAGCCGAACTTCTCGCTATATGGAATTGCGCCATTGAAAAGACTGAGCGGTTGATTGCAGCTAAGGACAGGTATTTGTGCGCTTTGTATCAAAAATGCTTTCAAGCAGGTACTTCAATGAATGCATCTTGGAAGTCGAGAAAACTGGCGACATATTTAGTAGCTCGTAATGAAAAAGCAATACCTTCAGGCGATGTGCCCTTATACTCACTTACCATTGAAAATGGTGTAACCGCTAAAACAGATCGCTATAACCGAGACTTCTTGGTCAAGGATATGGATTCCAAAACTTATAAGGTTGTTTATCCTGGCGATGTTGTTTTCAACCCGGCAAATCTCCGTTGGGGGGCAATTGCTCGTTCAGTTGTCGAACACAAAGTTGTTATTTCACCGATCTATGAAGTGCTTGAAATCAAAAAGGACATTGTTGATCCAGAATTGCTCACACATGCTATTACTTGTCCAAGACAGATAGGTATCTATGCAACGAAAACTGAAGGTACTTTGATAGAACGAATGGCCGTAAAGTTGGATGCTTTTCTGTTTACAGAAATTCTTTTACCAGAAACTCTCGAGGAACAGCGAAAAATTGCCGCGCTTTTGTGCACCGCCAGAAAAGAAATTGATCTTCTTAAAAAACAACTGGAGGCCTACCGTCAACAAAAACGCGGCCTCATGCAAAAATTATTAACCGGCCAATGGCGGGTAAAAATAAATAAGGGGGAAACTAATTAATGTCAAAGAAACTGATTCCTTTTGCCCTAGCATACGATTTTGACGGAACACTAGCACCAGGCAATATTCAAGAATACGATTTTGTGCCAGCCATTAAAATGACAAAAAAAGCGTTCTGGAAGGATGTTGAATATCTGTCAAAGAAAAATAATGCTGACAATATACTAATGTACATGATGCACATGCTCGATAAGGCAAGCGCTGTTCAAGTTTCAGTGCACAAAGAAGATTTTATTAAATTTGGGCGTTCAGTTAGATTGTTCAAAGGAGTTGTTGATTGGTTCGACCGTATCAATAAGTATGGGAAAGAAAAAGGTGTGAAAGTTCAACACTACATCATATCATCTGGTATTCATGAGATGATAGAAGGTACTTTGATAGCGAAGAAATTCAAAGCTATTTATGCCTCATCATTCGTATATGATCATAATGGAGGTGCAAAATGGCCTGCTCTAGCAGTGAATTATACAACAAAAACACAGTTTTTGTTTCGTATCAATAAGGGTGTGCTGAACATTTACGACAATAGAAAAATTAATGAATATGTTCCGAAAGAAGACAGAAGCGTTCCATTTAATAACATGGTGTTTATCGGTGATGGCGAAACTGATATTCCTTGTTTCCGAACAGTTAAAAGCCAAGATGGCCATTCAATAGCTGTTTACAAACCAAAAACGCATGACGCAAAGAAAAAAGCAGAAAAGCTTATAAAAGATGGACGAGTAAATTTCATTGCTCCGGCAGATTATTCTGAAAATAGTGAGATGGATACTTTTGTCAAAAGAATCATCGATAAAGTTGCCGCCGATAACGCACTTAAGAAATTAGGGAAAAAGGAATAAGTTAATGAACACTTTCCGCTTCAACGAAAAATATCTTTCCCAGATTCCGGCCCTGCAGGTGCTGATCAATCTTGGTTTTGAATACCTGACCCCAGAAAAGGTTTCGGCTGAGCGTCAGGGGAAAACAGGCAACGTGATTTTAGAAG
>DJVN01000248.1:0-1026 GCA_002441205.1 Syntrophaceae bacterium UBA6255
TGCTGGCTATTCTTGAAAGCGCGCTGAAAAATCAGCAAAAAGGGTTCGGAAATTTTTCTGTAAAAGTTGAAGCTGATGTTCTTCGATATATTGTCAATTTAGCTGACGGAGACGCTCGCAGTGCCCTGAACAATCTTGAAGCCATAGTATCAATGGTTCAAAACTTGCAGGAGGATGAAAGGGTTGTTTCTCTGAAGTTTGCTCAAAATGCTCTGCTGAAAAAATCGCTTTTATATGACAAGGACGGCGAGGAGCATTACAATTTAATTTCCGCTTTGCATAAGGGTCTGCGTGGCAGTGATCCAGACGCCGCGTTGTATTGGCTGGGAAGAATGCTGGCCGCCGGTGAAGACCCTCTTTACATTGCGCGCCGGATGATACGTTTCGCGTCAGAAGATATCGGAAACGCCGATCCTCAGGCACTCGTTATTGCCGTTGCCGCCCAACAGGCTTTTCATTTCATCGGGTTGCCGGAAGGCGAATTAGCTCTGGCTCAAGCGGCCGTGTATTTGGCCACGGCTCCCAAGAGCAATGCCCTTTATACCGGTTACGGTAAGGTCAAAGACGTTATCAAGACAAAAGGTTACCTGCCGGTTCCTTTGCATATTCGCAACGCTCCGACAAAATTGATGAAGGAACTTGATTACGGAAAAGATTACAAATATGCTCATGATTATGATGATAGTTACGTGCCTCAGGAATACCTGCCGGATGAAATCAAAGGGGAGGTGTTTTATCAGCCTAAAGGTACGGGATTTGAAAAAACAATTAAAGAGAGATTAAATTATTGGCGGAACAAGAAAAGTAAGGCCGAAGATGAATAAATTACAAATCCCACTACGTCGCAGATGCCCTTCAGGGTACTTCGCTTCGGGGATACCCCTATGTGCTTCGCACAAGGGACAATTCAACTTACCAATTTCAATGCGCTATGCTTTTGAATTTGGAGTTTCATTGATTCCACTTGCGCTTCGAACTTCGTCCCGATTAATCGGGACTCGTTCTACCACGGCACTACGTGCCTGG
>DJVN01000248.1:1035-21826 GCA_002441205.1 Syntrophaceae bacterium UBA6255
AAAGGAAAGGGAGGCTTGGTTAGAGCCTCCCTGCATGAAGAGAGAAGGTTATGACCTTCCTAGTTATTTTTGTTGCCGGCTAATCATACCCGTTATATTTTAGTCGACAAAATAACCTGAACTTGTTTACAGCATTTATCATACCATAACATCGACAATTCCTTTAAATATATAAAATAATTAACAAAAAAATTTACAAAGACCTCAATATACGAAAATATCCTCAAAAATAAGAGGCAATAAATGTCGGAGAAAAGAGTTTGCTTTTTTGAGATACATAATAAATTCAATTGTTTATATTCCAACAGCACTTTTAGCTACCCTTTCGACAAAAATGTCGTATTTTTTGGATTAAACGTTGACTTTTCATTCGAATAGCTTAAAATAGCGGGTAAAATGAGTTTTGAGGAGAAAAATGCGTTTTTTTAGAAAAAAAGGGCTCATCATCGAAAGAAAAGCTCATAAATATAACGATCCTTTTCTCCAGCCATTGGCTGTTGCAATTGTCAGTGCGATCTTAGTGTCTTTAATATTGACCACCGGCTTTCTGGAAATCAGACGAAGCGAAAAGAACCTTTTAGCTTTCATGGAAGATCAGGCCTTAAGCACTATAGGCGTCCTGCAGCGCTTAACGGAAGAAAACTTAAAAAGTATAGTCGCTGCGCCTGAAAAAAAAGCAGCAAAATCTAAGATTGCTGCAACTAATGATGAGACCGCGCATTCCAAACAATGGGTGGTCGATGCCATCACTGCAAAAGCTATGAATTTAGATGAACAGTGGAAAAAAAATAATATCACTAATGATTCTTTACGCATTTTTGCGGTAGAAAATAACTTTTTTTATGTGGGCTTATTAAACAGACTCGGAAATGCCATTTATGAAAGTTCCCCCTTGCAAACCAGCATAATGGAAGAAGATGATTTGGTAAAAGAAGGCAGCAAATTAACCACTTTAGAGTTGATAGAACAAATAAGATTGAAAAAAGAGATAGGATTTGTTGCTTTGAGACGCAAGGATAACAGCGGCACGGTTTTAATATCCCTTGATAAATCCGGACTTATTTACTGGAGCCTTAAAGTAGCCGGCGAGAAAGGCATGAGTAAAATCGGCGAAGGTCACGGTATCATTTACATGCAAATTATCAATGAGCAGAATAAACTGCTGAGTAGCGTAGGACAGTCTGCGCCGAATTTAAATAAAAATGATTTTAATTTCCCGGGAATTTTATCCGGCAAAGTAAAAATCGCGAGCAGGAAGGTTAATTATGATAATATCAAAATTCTTGATGTAGCAGCCCCTTTATTACTGGATAAAAAAATTGTCGGCATCGTCAGAATTGGCCTGGATCGCCGTTCAATGGACAAAAGCCTTATCGAAAACAGACAAAATATTTTTGTTTTTATGTTTTTTATCGTCATCATAGCTTTATTGTCCATGTGGCTTCTTTATCATGATCAGAACCGTCATATGGCCGGTATTGTGGAAATGGAAAGGCAGTTGGAGAAGGCGGAAAGGCTTTCCTCCCTGGGACAACTTGCGGCCGGAGTGGCCCATGAAATTCGCAATCCTCTTAATGCCATCAGCATGGCGGCACAAAGACTTAAAAAGGATTTTGTTCCTTCCAACCCGCAAAAAGAAACTGATTTTCAAAATCTTTCCAGCGTTATCAAAGACGAAATCAAGCGCCTGAACGGCATCATTGAAGAGTTTCTGAACTTTTCCAAAAGCCGCCGACTGGAATTTTCTAGATTCTCCATCACGGAAATTTTACAGAAGATTGTTAATCTTATGCAGGAGGAAGCGTCAGCCCGTGGAGTTAAAATTGAAACAACCTGGCGTTACGCACCTGTCATTACCATGGATGTCAACAAACTTCAGCAGGCTTTTATAAATCTGATTAAAAATGCCATGGAATCCATCATGGAAGCCGAAGGTAAGATTTATATTACCGTGGAAAAAGAAAGCAAGAATCACATCGTTGTGAAAATCTCTGACACGGGATGTGGCATGACGTCCGAAGAAATCGAAAAGATTTTCAGCCCGGAATATACAACCAAAGAAAAGGGCGTGGGCCTGGGAGTGCCACTGGCTTTCGAAATTATTCGCGGTCATGGCGGAGACATCAAAGTCATCAGTAGAAAAGGCAAGGGAACGACCTTTGAAGTTATTTTACCGGTTGAACGATTCAATGACACATCTACAAAAAACAAGGATTAAAATAAATGCAACCACTGAGCGTTCTGATTGTTGAAGACGGTCAATCCCAACGAGAAATGCTGCGTGATTTTCTGCGTTCCGAAAATCATGCGGTAACAGAAGCGGAAAACGGCGAAAACGCTATAAAAACAATTTTGAACGGTCATTTCGACCTAATTCTTCTGGATTACAAAATGCCGGGCATGGATGGCCTTCAAGTTCTCAAAGAGGTAAAAAAAATCAATCCGGAAATCGATGTTGTCATTATTACGGCTTATGGAACAATAGAAACGGCAGTGGAAGCACTGAAAGCAGGGGCGATTGATTACATCACAAAGCCGGTGGACCTGGATGAATTATTAATTCTTGTCAACCGGATAGCAGAAAGAAGACAACTGATTCAGGAAAACAAGCTTTTAAAAGAAGACTTAAACAGGCAGGGCGTCACCGCTGATAAAATCATCTACAAAAGCCAGCAAATGGCGGAAATAATCAATATGGCCGGACGCGTAGCCGCCAGCAAAGCCTCCATTTTGATTCAGGGAGAAAGCGGAACCGGTAAGGAATTGCTGGCCCGGTTGATTCACAACTTAAGTCCCCGGGCACAAAAATCAATAGTGGTTGTAAATTGCGGAGCTTTGCATGAAAATTTGCTGGAAAGTGAATTATTCGGACATGAGAAAGGCGCTTTTACCGGAGCGACTTCCCGCAGGATCGGCCGGTTTGAAGAAGCTGACGGAGGAACTCTTTTTCTTGATGAGATCGGAGAATTAAGTCCGACGACGCAGGTTAAACTTTTACGATTTTTACAAGAACGGGAATTTCAGCGCCTGGGCAGCAACGTCAATCTTCAGGTTGATGTCCGAATCATTAGCGCCACCAACCGCGATCTGGAAGCACAGGTGAAAGAAGGTTCGTTTCGCGAAGATCTTTTTTACCGCCTGAAAGTTGTCACCATGTCTTTGCCACCCCTCAGAGAAAGAAAAGAGGACTTGAGCATTTTAATTGATCATTTTATTGAAAAATTTGCCGTGGAGAATGGAAAAAATATTCAAGGATTAACGGCGGAAGCCCGGGATCGGCTTTTAAAATACGATTATCCGGGAAATGTCCGCGAAATGGTCAATGTTTTGGAACGGGCTGTTGTCATCTCGCGTGCTCAATACATCACAACAGACGATTTGCCCTTCAAATCGGATTTCATGCCATTGGAGCTGGATAAAAAATCTTCCGGCGCTCTGCGTAGGTCAGTCGATGAACTGGAAAAGAAGTTAATTATTGAAGCAATGGACAAGACACAGAACAATCAGACAAAGGCAGCGGATATTTTGGGAATATCTGAACGCATGCTGCGGTATAAGCTGAAGAAATATGGCCTGAAGGGATAAATACCGTTGAAAGACATCCCGGCATTTTCGGCGAGTATCCGGCGCTTGCAGGATGCTCGCCTTGCATCTGACTATTTTTGAACAGTCCACCTCAAGTGTCAAAAATTTCTTTAACGGAGATAAAATTATGAAACATCCCGCGTCGTTGGTCGTGGGTATTTTACTTTTTGTGATGGCAGCCGCACAAGCGGGCCGTGTTATTCTTGGCTTTGACGTGACGGCGGAAGGGGTGGAGATTCCCGTCTGGATCAGCGCCGTTGCAGCCGTTGTTCTAGCTGTTCTAGGTATCTGGTTATTAAAAGAAAGAAACAATTAATAGAATTTCTATACCATTTCGATTTCAAAGGATAATGCGGCGGCAAAGAGGCGGCTCCGCAGGCGTATATGGCGATACGTTGAGGAAGCCGAGGACGCAGCCAGCAAAGCTAACCGAAGAAAGCGAATTGGTATGTTAGGCATCCCAAATAAAAATGACGCCGCTTGTCGGGAAAATCCATTTCTTATCGGATATTTTAATGCCGGTGGACTTTCCTTTTTTTACCGAAACGATCGGCTGGGGATGCCTGCCCGCAAAAAAGCTCTCTTCCCTGACGTTTTTCAGCCCTGCCTTCTCATAATTGAAATTAATTTCCAAACCTCTAACCGGATACACCAGAGACACGGGGAATATCTTATTTTCTTTTGCTTTCTTCGTGGATATTTCGATTTCCAGTTTTACTTCTTTGTTTATTTTTTGTTTGAGTTTTTCGGAGCCGAACCAGACTTCGTAACCGCGTTTGGTGCTTTTGGCTTCCATGATGGGAACGTCTTCGTTATCGATACGCACCCGTTCGACGGTAAAGTCTCGCTCTAAGGAAAGATTTCTGCCGTCGCTTAAAAGCCAGCGGTATTCGCAGCGGGGGTCTTCAAACAAAGCGGCCAGTTGCGCGTTGTTCGAGGCGCAGCCGATCATCAGGATATTATCGCGCAGTATTTTTTTATATTCGACGTGCGTGCTGACTCGCAGATATTCCTGTAACGATACGGTGTTTTGCTTACGGAGTGATTTTGCTATGCTGATGTCGTAACGGAATCCGGAACGCAGTTCGAGGCGGCGGTCTTCCTTGCCGAAAAGCGTTTCGAACATTTCATAATAAATGGCGTTGCCCAGTTCTTCATTCCGCGCCCGTGTCTGTAAACAATGGCGGATGATATTGTCGATGCGGGAGATGGATTTTTCTTCATCCGGAACGAATATTCTTCTTAAGCGCGGTTCGACGGATTGTTTTTTCCCTTTCTGGATAAATACACGCGGCGCTCGTTTGCCCAAGGCGCAGACCACTTCGTAGCTGATGGTTTTCGCTTTCGCGGCGATTTCATCGGCGCTGATAAGTTCCTTACCCTGTCTGCCCAGTAAAACAACTTCATCATCGATGCGGCATTCGGGAATATGCGTCACGTCAACGGTGCACATATCCATCGAAACCCGGCCCACAATGGGCGCCCGCTGGCCGCGAATAAGTGCTTCACCCTTGTTGGAAAGAATGAAAGCGTAGCCGTCTCCGTAACCGACGGGAATGGTCGCTATACGCGTCGTCCGCGACGTTATGAACGTGCTGTTGTAGCCGATGCCGCAACCGGCGGGAAACGTTTTCAGTAAAATAACATTGGTTTTAAACGACATTACCGGAGCAAGCCGGGCTTTTGATTCGATATCCGGTCCGGGATAAATGCCGTAGGCCATAATGCCTGGGCGTGTCATGTTCAGCTTGAAATCGGGATAATTTAAAATGGCGCCACTATTGTCTATGTGCCTGACGGGAATGTCGATTCCCGCGCTTTCAATGTCGGTAAGAAGATTGGAAAACAGCCTCCATTGTTTATCGTTATGAGAAATCAGTGTCTCACTGGAGGCAAGGTGGCTGAAAATGCCTTCCAGTCGGATATAGGCCAGCTTCGACATTTTCTTCACCAAATCAAGCGCTTCGGCATGCATGATGCCCCCGCGTCCCATGCCGGTATCCACTTCAATGTGAACGGGGATTTTCCGGCCTGACGGTGAAAGGGTCTTATTGAGTTTGAAAGCGAAAGAGTAATCCGACACCGATGGCGTCAGGTTGTATTTGATGATCTGATCGAGTTCCGCGCCCGTGGAGGGTCCCAGAATAACGATCGACGCTTCAATGCCGCTGATGCGCAGTTGAACGCCTTCGTCGGCGTTGGCGACACCCAGCATCTTCGCCCCGTTTTGCAGCGCGGCGCGGGAAATCTCAATAGCGCCGTGTCCGTAAGCATCGGCCTTGATCGCCGGCATGAAATCAGTTTTCGGTCCGATTAACCTTTTTATTTCCTGGAGATTGGCGATGAAATGATCAAGATTAACTTCCACCCAGCTACGATATTTTTGTTCATGCTTCAGGGGCATATATTATTCCAGGAACGATAGTTTTTTTGCTCGCTGATGAAATTGACTTTGTAATGCATAACGATGTTGCTTTTGCGGATAATATCAAATCGTTAATGAAAGTCAAGTTGTCTATCTTTGCAAAAAAATTAACAATTTATGCTTGAAAAAATATTTTTTTTGAATAGAATAAAAAAAACACCAGAGGGAAGATGTTTTACCCCTCGCAACGAGGAGGAAGAAAATGTCGAGAGCAAAAATTGGAGATGTTCTTGGTTGTGAAGTATGTGGGTTAAAAGTGATTTTAGACGAAGACTGCGGTTGCGCAACAATTGATCTTATCTGCTGCGAAGAACCCATGGTAAATCTTGGTCCGGTAAAACCTAAAAAAGTTCACGCAGCATCAGCGCCAAAAAAGAAAACGACTGTAAAAAAAGTAAAAGCGGTGTCCAGGAAAAAAGCGGTTGTAAAAAAAGCCAAATCAGCTGCAAAAAAGAAAGCGGTTAAAAAAGCTGCTGCAAAAAAGAAAGCTAAAAAACCTGTAAAGAAATCCGCAAAAAAGAAATAAGTAATTATCTATCAGATCAACATAAACTCCGACAAAGCTCTTTTGTATGACGGGTATTATCGGAGTTTATTTAATTATTATCACCTAAGGTAATTGATTCAGACCAACCACAAAAAATAAAGATCCTATTATATCAAAAAGGCTTGTTCCGGGCTTGAAAAAAACCGCATATTCTGATTAATGTCTTTCCAAGAGGCCTGTAGGATGACTGATAGAATTAAACCAATTAAAAAAAGTCAGGATTGGGACTCTTCCGCTCTGAAAGTTAATCTGGAAAGAACGGCTGCTACCATAGACATTCCTGACCAATACTCTCCTCTGCTCAAGGTTGTAGAAAATCACTACGGTCTGCAAAAAAAGACTCGCGAACTTCTGATCGAGTTGCATCATCCTTTTGTGAACTGGGACTATGTCTTAAAAGAACTGAAGTCTGTTTCCATAGGAGATTTCTATATTTACAGTACGCATCCCGACGGGCTTTCCGCCATTGCCACGATGCTTTGTGTTTATTTTGAAGTCATCAAGTCATCGTCGGACCGGGATGTCAAAGACAGCGCGGTACATTATCTATTCGATTATATCGATGCGATACTGAACAAGAGCAATGAAAATATCTCGAGGAATCTTTCACTGTTTCCGGAAATTATAAAATCATTTCAAGATGTTATTGAAGAAGACGAGGTGATTTTCAAAAAATGTTCGTCTTATGTAAAAAGAATCATTAAGAGCATTATTGATAAAAATTTAGATTTTCATGATCCTCTGTTTAATCGTTTAGTTTATAAAATTTTCAAAATTACGTATGAGTTTTGGGTTGCTCAACCGAATCCGACGGAATGGTTTGTTGTGGAAGACGGTGAAACTCAGGAATCGATTGCGGTTTACAGGCAACTGATTCAACCTTTGAGCCACGAACATTTACGGACCCTGTTAGAAAGGTTGGAAACAATACGTAAGAACAAAGGTCAGACAAGTATCGAAGCACTGAAAGGCTATCTGGAGATGCCGGATTATTTTCAGATCGTTGACGGATACCTGCAAATTGCCGATCAGTTGGAAAAGTCCAACATCTATCAGGGACGTCAGCATGTGGTGAAACTGAGCTTTCTAATCAACGTCATGGATGCCGCCAATCTGGCTGACATTCACGCAGGCGCCTTACGGGAAATTAATCATTCTCTCAAGATGGTTTTTCAGGAAGAAAAGCAGGAAAAACTTCATGACTTCATAATCAAGATTTTCGGTTTTTTAAAAAAAGATCAAGCTCAAAGAGAATTTAATGTTGCGGTTTTTGATTGTATCACGATAACGGCAAGAGAAGTATTCGCTTTAAACAATCACACTCTTGCGGACACCTTTATTGATGAATTGATTCATTACGGTTTCCAGTACCCTGAAATCAAAGGTTCCAACGAAGAATGGCAGGTCAAAGTCAATCCGGCTCATATCATCAATATTCGTTCATGGCTGGAAATTATCGGAATGAAGCCACGATGGACGAAGAGATTGATATCGGCGCTGATTATTAATCTGAAGATGGGTGGAATTTTCGTTCGCGACACGGATCTGATCCAAAAAAACATCTCCGCATTGCTCAACAGCGACATAACACCGTCTTACAGTTTAATAAAGCAGCTGCTAAGGATTTTTCCCGTATATTTCAACGAAATCGGCGCCGAAGGAGAGCTGAGAGATATTACCACTAAAGTTGACGAACTTTCATTCCGTAATGATAAGTTGATTTATTTCTTCCGCAAGCAATCACATGTGGAAAGCAACAGTTTGCTCGTAAAATTTACTGAGGACATTTTTCGGTACTGGAATTCAGGAGACAAGAATTTTCTCCGGGCGCATCTTTCCCTTGATGTTTATGAACAGGTTACGAATGCCGGAGAATATTTCAACGGAATGCACAAAGCATTTAAATATTTTTTTACCAAGACAAACGACAACCCTCTTAATTTTCTCGATTGGAACAACGAAAAGGTTTGCAAAGAACTGAGTAACGTAAAAGGTATTAATGCGAGGGATCAAGAACGGGCCAAAATAATGATCCGCATCTATCAGTTGATATATAAAAAATATTTTCCGCAATTTATTGATTTACTGAAAGATTTGGAAGCAGCCAACGTTTTTCCTCAAAGCGATATCTCATCGCTGAAACGCGCTCTAAATGCAAAAAACTATCACCGTAGCATTACAATTATTCTGAAATTTTTATCCATACTGAAAGAAAGAATCATTTCGGCCAAAAAAACTCAGTTTTACGAAAATATATATTATAAAAGGCATATTGCCGCGGGTATTCCCTCCATGTATGGAACATATTCCGAGAAGAAATTTGAAGCGGTCGGCCTGACACTAAGGTTGGAGAGCCTGGCCACGATGCTGTTTGAGGAACTGGGTCAAACATTTAATTTAAAATTTATCACCAAACATACGCTTAAGAAGATACACTCTTACCTTTGGTTGTATATCAAAGCTTTGGAACTAGAAGGTATTGCGACGGAAAGTATTGCGGCAAAAATAAAATACGTCACAAACGCATTATCCATCAAGCAATTTTCTCTGGAACAGTATGTGGACATTTTTCGTTTTATTTCCAAGGATATTCAGGACATTATTCGCAATTATTACATTGAGGTCCATACGTCAAGTCTGTCGGTTATCTTCGATCAAATTTATGGAACGGACACTCAAATACAGAAAAAATCAGACCAAACGAAACTTGATAAATTAATATATCAGCACTCTGAAAACTTTATCCGGGGAATAATATCCTCGGCTTTCGGCATTCAGGTGCTGGATAATTTTATCAATACGGTTATCAAAACCCTGATCGCTGAATCCGAAAAGTTTAAGGACAACAAACAGGTGTTGAAAGTTGTCATGGCTTATAATCCCGACTTGACGGTTTCTTCTTTTTACAAAAAGAACAAAAATATTGATAACCAGATACTTCTCGGAAACAAGGGATATTTTCTCAAGGAGCTGGTTTCTTTTGGATTCAATGTACCGCCGGGATTTATAATAACCACTGAAGTGTTCAGAGGATACGAGGCTGTTTATGGTTACAAATATATTTTTAATGATCTTGCCGCCCGGATAAATAAAGAGATTAAAAAACTGGAAAAGATAACCGGTTGTAAACTTGGAGATCGTCGTAATCCTCTATTGCTTTCCGTGAGAAGTGGAGCAACTGTCTCTCTTCCCGGTATGATGAAATCTTTTTTGAATGTGGGCATCAACGAAGCCATCGCGGAGAATCTCAGCGAAAAAAATGATTTCAAGTGGGCGGCATGGGATTCCTATCGTCGTTTTTTACAGATGTGGGGCATGTTCCAGGGACTGAATCGTAATTTTTTCGACGCAATCATAGATGAATTCAAGCAGAAATACGGCGTCGAAAGAAAAATACGGTTTTCACCTGAGCAAATGAAGCAAATAGCTCTCTCTTATAAAAAAGGATTATTTGATAACGGGATTGAATTCAAGGATAAACCGCTTGATCAGCTTCGGCACGCCATCCTGCAGGTTTTTGATTCATGGTATGCGGAGCAGGCGGAGATTTATCGCCGGCAAATGCATATTTCCGATAAATGGGGCACGGCCGTGATTGTGCAGAAAATGGTGTTTGGAAATCTCAACGATAATTCGGGCTCTGGAGTTATTTTTACCCGAGAACCGAAAAGTATTTCATCCGATGTAACGCTTTACGGAGATTTTATCTTCGGTGTTCAGGGAGACGACATCGTTTCCGGTCTGGTGGAGACCTATCCTATTTCGGAGAAACAGCGTATAGTGGAATGCCGGGACTCCAAGATATCTCTGGAAGATAAATTTCCTGAAATTTATGCGGAATTGTTAAGAATGTCGGAAATACTTATTTATGAGAAGGGCTTTAATCATCAGGAAATTGAGTTTACCTTTGAGGGGCCGACGCGAGATAAATTGTACATCCTGCAGACGCGCGACATGAATCAGATAACGACAAAAAAATGGAAACGTTTTAAAGATACTCCCGTCTTACAATCAGCATCTCTTGGAACGGGCATTGGTGTTAATGGTGGAGCGCTGGCTGGCCGGGCGGTTTATTCAGAAACAGATATCAAAAAATTCCGCACTGAAGAACCTCAAACACCTCTTATTCTGGTGCGTCCGGATACAGTTCCGGATGATGTCGGGGTTCTTCTGCAAGTGGAAGGACTTCTTACGGCCAAAGGCGGAAGCACATCACACGCCGCGGTAACAATTCCTCAATTGAACAAGGTTGGCGTTGTGGGATTCAGTAAACTCAAAGTCTATGAAAATGATGAGTACGCCACCATAGAAAATCATACCATCAAAGCAGGAGATTTCATCAGCATCGATGGATGGAGCGGGACGGTTTACGCAGGAAAGCACGAAAGCGAAGTTGAGTCGTGAAACATAAAATTCTCACGGGCCACGGATACCGGTGGCCCGTGAGAATCAAGATTCAAGCGATCATCTGTTATTTATTTACAGAAGATTCTTATGGATGTAAACGGTTAGATCGCCCAATCTGTTTGTGTAGCTTCCGAATTCATTGTCATACCAGCCGAATATTTTGGCATGAACAACAGGCACCTTTAATACTTTCTCGGGAAACACTTTTGCAATATCCGCCGGCATATTGGGAATATGTGAAATATCCAGATTAATAAAAGCCGTGCGTGTATGATTGAACTGACCTTCGATTATGACTGCAGCGTCAACACCGAGAAGGTCTGACGGAACATTCTGCTCCATCGTAAATTTTATCAATTTTTCCGGATGGTGTGCAGCGGCTTTATTGTATAATTCATTGAGCATTTTTGTATTGATGGCCATCTGACCATCCTGTTTGCTTGCCCGCGCCTGAAAAGTCGCGTTAAGCACAATTAGCGACATGGTGCTGGTAGGTATTCTAATTGAGTCAGCCATAAAGCCTATATGCTGAACTTCCGGAATTACCTCCGCCAGCGCCTTGGCTGCATTCGTTGATGTCAGAATGATGCTGTCCAAGATGCTGCGGTTCTTTCTTAAATCTTTTTCTCCGGCTTTGGGAACGCTGTCGAGCACGCTCTGAGTATTGGTAACGGCGTGAATGGTCGACATGGAAGCCGTCAGAATATTACTGGTTTCTTCATTATCCAGAAGAGGCTTAATCATATGGGCAAGTCCGGTAGTTGTGCAGGAAGCGGCAGAAACGATCAGGTGCTTTTTCGGATTGAAAGCTGTGTTGTTGATTCCGTAAATCAGAGTAACGGCATCATCCGGCGCGGAAAGAGCCTTGTTTTTTATTTTGAAAGGTGAAGAGTTAATGACGACTTTTGCTCCGCCGTTCAAATGTCCGCGGATGGAACCGTGCTTGTTCTCTGAAGCAACGGTCGGATCTTTGAACTTTCCCGTGCAGTCCACAACCACTTCAACGCCATGTTGTCTCCAGGAAATATCGGAGGGATTTCTCGCTTCACGAAGAATGGTCACAGGCACTCCGTCAATCAGCATTTTTCCCTGCTTTTCATCGACAATCTGAATAAGCCGTTCCGCCTTCACGCCATAAAGGAACTTGTGCATCAAGCCGTAAGTCGTGTCTTTTTCAATAGCCTGAGCTATGGAATCAAGACCCGTTCCTACTTCTCGTCCTTGATTGACGACAATTTCCCTGAAATACTTTCTGTTGATGTGATGCCATAAAGTTAATTTCCCGATTCTGCCTAGACTGTTGATGCCAAGAACTGGCTTCTTGTTTTCAAATACCTGAACATTTGCCATTATAAGAACCCTCCTTTATTTGTAAAACTCCAACATCCAAAGCGAAATGTATTGGAATTGGTTAGCTAACCCATCCCGCAAAGCAGAGGTCGTAATGCCCGCGACCCTGTTTTCACAGGAAGTGATAAACTGGCTGATTTTCTTGGTAATTAATAAAAAAAAATGCAGGGACTCCCTCTGCATTTTAGGCAAAATAACTCTATTCATAAACGGTTTGGTGGCGACCGGGACCATAAATTATCTCCCTTAAAAGGTCAGGAGTCTTTTACAGGAAAGAAGGGGAAAAGTCAAGTACAGAAAAATTTTTTCTCATTTTTCTGCTTTTTAAAATGGTCGGATCATTACTTCTAAACGATATTGGGCTTTTTCGTGTCCTTTTTCAGCCGCCTTACGATACCACCGTTCTGCTTCAGCACGATCCTTTGCAACAACAATACCTTCTTCATATATACCGCCTAAATTGAATTGAGCATCAACATTGCCTTGCAAGGCCGCCTTTTGATACCACTTTATAGCCTCAGCAAAATCCTGAGGCACACCCTCTCCGAAAAAGTACTTTAATCCAAGATTATATTGAGCAACAGAATTTCCCTGCTCAGCCGCTTTACGATACCATTTTACGGCTTTAGCATCATTGCGTGGAACACCCGAACCTTCCTGGTACATATCTCCAAGGTTTAACTGAGCATCTGCGAAGCCCTGTTTAGCAGCTTTTAAAAACCATTGAACAGCCTCGGCATCGTCCTGCGTAATACCGTCGCCATTTCTGTACATTATGCCCAGTCTATTCTGGGCCTCTGCGTTTCCCTCCTCTGCAGCTTCACGATACCATTTTGTTGCATTAGCATCGTCTTGTGAAACGTCTTTGCTTGCTTCAGGCGCTTCATCTTTTACGGCCGGTTCTTCTATGTATTCTTCTTCGAGAGTTTCATCCGTTTTATCTGCAACGATATCTCTGCTTTCTTCTTGAATTTCATCCTGTATAATTGCTGCTGCTTCAATATCCTCCTTGTCATCACACTGCGTTACTTCTTGAGAGTCCGGATACGCTCCCGCCAGTTTATTCTGAGCATCTACATGTCCCTGCTGAGCCGCCTTATAATACCATTTTGCAGCTTCTTCATCGCACTGAGTGACACCCAAACCTTCTTGATACATTACTCCCAAATTATACTGGGCATCCGCAAAGCCCTGTTCGGCAGCCTTAAGATACCATTTAGCGGCTTTCGTGTCATTCTGAGCAACGCCTTCGCCGTTTTGGTATAGGACTCCCAGATTATATTGTGCATCTACGATTCCTTGTTCGGCAGCCTTAAGGTACTGTTTTGCCAAAATCTTTTTCGAATCTTCTTGCGTTACCTTTTGATCTTTGCTTTCTTGGCAAGCCGTACCATGTTTTTTTTGAGCGTCCGCGCGTTCCTGTTCAGCTTCTTGCCGACGCCTTTTTTCAGCTTCAGCTTTTTCCCGCTCGGCTTTTTCTCGTTCTGCTTTAGCTCGTTGAGCGTCTTCGATTTTTTTTTGCAGTATTTCCAATTTTGTGCGGGCTTCGTCATACCCCTGATCAGCCGCCTTTTTATACCATTTCATGGCTTCCGTATAACTCTTTGTAACGCCTAACCCCTCCTGATACATCTCCCCCAGATTGCTCTGTGCATTGGCAATACCTTGCTCGGCAGATTCTAAAAACCACTTTGCGGATTCGACATGGTCACGAGGCACTCCTTCACCCTTATTATACATGACAGCCAAATTGAACTGGGCTTGTGCGTTGCCTTGCTCAGCCGCTTTCTGGTACCATTTCGCAGCCTTCTCATCGCTTTGTGCAACGCCCTTACCTTCCTGATACATCCACGCAAGATTGATCTGAGCTTTTGCATGGTCCTGCCGGGCAGATTTTAAAAACCATGCTGCAGCCTCAGCGTCATCCGGTGGCACAAGATCACCTTTTCTGTAAATCAATCCCAGATTATATTGAGCGGCAGCGTTTCCCTGTTCCGCTGCTTTAAGAATATCTTTAAATGATGCCATCTTTTTGTCTGCGTCTTATGAATGTCTTGAGATGATAAGCAATGAGCAATGATAACTCCTAGTTCTACAAGAAAAATCTTATCCAAACATTTTTGGATTTCAACTTCCCGCGGCTGTTTTATAAATATTTATTTATACCCTGAAAAGCAATCTTTTTATTTACACTTTAAAGCTGCTTAAACCATCGAAATCTAATGTGGCAAAATAATCTTTCACTGTTTCAGCTCGGCGGATCTGCACAAGCTCACCGTTTTCCCTTAAAAGCAGTTCGGCAGAACGAAGTTTGCCGTTGTAATTGAAGCCCATGGCAAAACCGTGTGCACCGGCATCATGGATCACAACAATATCACCCCGTTCCAGCTTGGGCAGTTTACGATCAATGGCGAATTTGTCGTTATTTTCACAAAGTGATCCGGTTACGTCATATAAAATATTATGCGGTTTGCGTTGTTTACCCATTACCGTGATGTGATGATAAGCGCCATAAAGAGCCGGACGCATGAGGTTAGTCATGCAGGCATCCAGTCCGGCAAATTTTTTATAGGTGTTTTTAATGTGCAGCACGCGAGAAACAAGATAACCGTAAGGTCCGGTGATGTAGCGACCGCATTCCGTAAAAAGTTTCAGTGGAGCGAGGCCGTTGGCAACAATGATTTCATCGTATTTTTTCTTTATCCCCTGGTTCATCAGTTTCAGGTTAATTCTTTTCTGTTCCGGCCGGTAAGGAATACCCACTCCACCACCGATATTGACAAATTCAAATTTTATTTTCAGTTTCTGCGATATTTCAGCTATAAGCTTAAAAAGTATTTCCGCAGTTTCCACAAAATAATAAGGGTCAAGCTCGTTGGAAGCGACCATGGCATGAATGCCGAAACGCCGGACTCCCTTGTCCTTGCATATTTTATAGCCTTCAAAAAGCTGTTCGCGGGTAAAACCGTATTTCGCCTCTTCCGGATGGCCGATAATATGGTTGCCTTTTTTTAATTTGCCGGGATTATAGCGAAAACAGATTAGAGAAGGCAGCCCGGCACTTTTTTCCAGATAGGCTATGTGGCTGATGTCATCCAGATTGATGATGGCCTTTAATCTTTTGGCCAGTAAAAAATCTTCCACAGGCGTGTCGTTGGAAGAAAACATGATTTCTTCACCGGTGATGCCGGTTTTTTGCGCCATGATCAGTTCGGCCAGAGAACTGCAATCAGCGCCATAGCCTTCCTTGTGCAGGATTTTCATCAAATAAGGGTTGGGAGCAGCCTTAACCGCATAAAATTCCTTAAATCCTTCATTCCAGCTAAAGGCACTTTTAAAAGCACGGGCATTTTCACGAATCGCCTTTTCGTCATAGATGTGAAAAGGTGTCGGATATTTTTTTATAATTTTTCCCATTTGTGTTTTTGTAAACGGCAACGGCTTCACCGGCATGTACCTGTCTCCTTCAATAATATTTTCACGGTAATATAGTAATGACTTACGGCAAATAATAAAATTTATCAATATTATTTTCCGTTACAATAGAATGCATTATTTTATTAATAGACGAAAGGATAAACAAAAAAATATGTCGCGGCAGAAATAAAAGCGGAAATGGGTATGGTCAGAATCCATGCCCAGATAATGTTTCCAGCAACGCCCCAGCGAACGGCGGAAAGTCTTTTACTGGCGCCGACACCGACAATCGCACCGGTAATCGTATGGGTTGTGCTCACGGGTATGCCAAACATGGACGCACCGATAATCGAACAGGCCGCGGCTGTCTCGGCACTAAAACCGCCCATCGGTTGGAGTTTGGTGATTTTTGTGCCCATGGTTTTTACGATTCGCCAGCCGCCGAACATGGTTCCCAGAGAGATCATTGTATAGCTGGCAATAATGACCCACCAGGGAATGTGAAAATTATCACCCAGCAATCCTTTGCTGAAAAGAACCATGGTAATAATGCCCATGGTTTTTTGCGCATCGTTCATGCCATGTCCCAAGGAATACACCGCTGCGGAAAATAGCTGGAGCTTGCGAAAAAGTTTATCCGATTTGGCAATGTTGGAACGATGACTCAGATTCATGGCCAACACCATAAAAATAAAACCCAATGACATACCAATAGCAGGAGAAACAAAAATAAACAAAGTTGTTTTGATAATCCCGGGCCAGAGCAGAGTGCTTGTTCCAGCCTTGGACACCCCCGCGCCTATCAAACCGCCAATCAGGGCATGGGAGGAGCTGCTGGGCAGACCATAATACCACGTGGCAATGTTCCAGGCAATTGCGCCACTGAGAGCGGACATAATGACCAGATTATCAACAATGTCTATATGAATGATTCCCTTGCCGACTGTATGAGCGACCGCTGTGCCGACAAAAAAAACGGCGGAAAAATTAAAAAAAGCCGCCCACAGGACAGCTTGTTGTGGTTTAAGCACTCGAGTAGAAACAATTGTGGATATGGAATTGGCGGAATCGTGAAATCCATTAAGAAAATCGAATGCCAGCGCGATGATTACCAGAAAAATGACAAAAGCCATTGATTCAAGCATGTTTCAGGACAATTCCTTCCACAATGTTGGATACGTCTTCACAAACATCAATTGCTTCTTCAATCCGTTCAAAAATTTCTTTCCATTTAATCAGTTCGATGGCGTCTTTCTCTTTTATAAACAGTTCGGTAATGATGGTCCGTAAAGTAACGTCGCCGGCGTTTTCCAGCGTGTTGATTTCCACACAGCCGTCCAGAATCATCTTAGAATTTTTCATATTGCGCAAACCATGAATAATCTCTTTAATCTTTTTAACGGCATCGTTCAGAATTTGAGCCTGCTTGATGATTTCATCATCCGGTTTTTTGACTTTATACATGTGTATACGAATTGCGGTAGCCTCAATGACATCCATAATGCTGTCCATTTTATTGACCAGCGCGTAAATATCCTCTCGGTCAATCGGCGTCAAAAAGGTTTTATGCATTTTTTCGTAAGTGTTATGCGTGATGACGTCCGCTTCGTGCTCAAGTTCTTTGAGCTTGGCAACTTTGGCCGCAGAGTAATCACGAGCCTTGGTCATTTCCAGAAAAAACTGACTGCCTTCCAGAATTTTGGTAGCCAGTTCTTCAAAAAGTTCAAAAAAATTTTCTTCCTTAGGAAACAGGCGCATGAGAAAGACCTCCTTGCGTTCCGTTATATTTAGTGTCGTTAAAAACAACAAAATTGCTGGCAGTGCTCTAGCGAATTATCGGAGAAAATGCAAGGATTAAAACGATAAAAAAAGTGAAAAAAAAGATTAAATCCTGTTATTTAAGTACCTTAGCATAGATAATTTTACTATCGCCTTCACGATAAAAATTCTTCAAGAAAGCTTCCTGATGGAAACCACAGGCCTCATAGAATTCTTGTGTAGGTTTATACTGTTCCCGGGAAGATGTTTCGGCATAGACTTGTTTCCCGCCACGGAGTTCAATCAGTCTCTCGGTTTCGGCCATCAGCAGTTTCCCCAAGCCCTGTCCGCGCAAGTCATCAGAGACGACAATCCAGTATATGTCATAACTGTAAGCAGTCGCGGGAATCAGGCCGTAACAGGTGTATCCGAGAACGCGTTCGTCATCTTCGGCAAATAAAAACCGGTAAGAGCTGGCATCGTTCTGATCTATTTTTTCTTCAGCCAGTTGTATGGCTATCTCTATTTCCTCATCGGAAAAAAAACCGCTGGATTCAACGAGACCGGCGATCGCTTCGATATCGGGAGGTTCAATTTGCTGACGATATGTAAACGTTTTCATAAAAAATTCACGCGTGCGGCAGGCCTTCACGAAACATGAAGTAAACTGCGCCCACCAGGCAAAGTCCGGCCCACAGAAAATCCATTTTCAACGGTTGTTTCATATACATCATCGCAAAACCGGCAAACACAACCATCGTAATCACTTCCTGAATCACCTTGAGTTGTCCCAAGCTGTAATACTGAAAACCGATGCGATTGGCGGGAACCTGTAAAACATATTCAAAGAAGGCGACACCCCAGCTGAACAAAATGACAAATAATAAAGGTTTATGGTTGAAGTTCTTCAGATGTCCATACCAGGCGAATGTCATGAATAAGTTGGAAAAGAAAAGAAATATGATGGTTCTTAACACAGATGTTAGATCTCCCTGCGAGTAGATTTCAACGCGTTATCAATAATTAAACCGATAGCCTCGTGATATTTTATTTCAGCTTTCTCCAGCGCGGCTGCAAAACCGGCATCCGGCGACAAACAGGGATTCGTGTTAACCTCCAATACCCAGGGCTTGCTATTATTGTCAACACGAAAATCAACACGAGCGTACCCGCACAGCGAAAACACATTCCAGCACTGCAGAGCAATTTCTCTTAAAGACGATATTAACAGGGAGTCATCGTCCTGAAAGTCAAACCTGCGGATCGTGTTGTTGTACTCAAAGGAATCCGCGTCCCATTTGGCCTTGTAATCAACAATTTTCAGTTTCTCAGGAGCATAATCCTGAAACAGCATCTCGGCTATCGGCAATACCCTTGCCTCCTCATGATCAGAAATTAAAGCCACATTGAATTCGCGGCCATCGATATAGGCTTCGGCGTAACAGAAGCCCCCCAGTTTTTTTTCACGTAGCTTCATTTCTTTGATCATGGCCGCCTTGTCTGTAAAAGTAATGAGCGAATTCTCATCAAGTCCGATGGAGGCATGTTCCCAGGACGACTTGATTAAATATTGATTGCAATCGTTTTGTCTGGAGATGAAACCATCCTGTTCGATCCAGTCTGGCGTGGAAACACCGGCATCGCGCATGATTTTTTTGGCCATCGGCTTGTTGGATGTGAGATATATGGCTTGTGTCGGGCAACCGGTGTAAGGAATCCGCAATGCATCGAGAATGGCCGGAGCAAAATGAATCAGGCTGCCTTTAGAATCGAGGGTTTCCACAATATTAAAAACGGCCGCTGGTTTCAATGATTTCAGCATTGTAATCGTGTTGTTCAAATTGATTTCAAAAGGCAATAGAACCGGTTCGTAATTCAGCGTGCGCAGGGCTTCGGCAATAGCCTCGGCCTGCACAAGACAATCAAGTTCATCATCCGAGGCATCGGGCGCAATATTGCTGTGTAAAATGACTATTTTTTTCATCTGGATGATTGTTTTGCACGCTTCAGGGCAGATTTAATAATGGTACTGATTAATTTATGATAGCTCATTCCTATTTTGTTGCATAGGATGGGTAAATCCGAGCGCACGGGATTGAGCCCGGCAAGGGAATTGACTTCCATGAAATGCGGAACACCGTGGACATTGGAGCGCAAATCAATGCGTCCGGCATCTTTCAAATCCAGGGCACGCCAGGCCATCAGAGAAATCTCCATAGCTCTTTGGGCTTCGTCATCATTGACCACCGCGTACTCGACCAATCTGTCGTAGTGTTCCTTATTTTCATAAGAATAGGCGTTTTTTTCCGCATCGGGCTTCAAAATGACTTCCAAGGCGCCCAGAGCACGGGCATTTTTGCCTGTTCCCAGAATGCCCACGGTAAATTCGCGGCCGGGAAGATAGGTTTCCACCAGTACCGGCTGTTGAAAGGTCCTTAAAAGTTGTTTGCAGACCTTTTGCAGATTTTTACGTGATGTTATTTTGGAAAGCGAGGTAATACCCTTGCCCGTTCCTTCGGCTACCGGCTTGGCAAAAAGAGGAACGGGCAGGTTAATCTTTTCAATATCGTTTACATCATAAACCACATAGAAGTCGGGCGTGGGAATGCCTATATCACGCAGAATCTGTTTGGTAAAGCCTTTGTGCAGCGTAAGAGCATTACCAAGCGGATCGGAAAAAGTATAGGGGATGTTATAGGCTTCCAGAACGGCAGGGACCTGGGCTTCACGGCCGAAGCCATGTACGCCTTCAGCGATATTGAAAACAAGATCCCAACGGTCGCCTTTGGCAAGCCGGCGGGTCAGCGCTTTAATGTTGCCAATGCGGTCGGTTTGGAAGCCGTTATCCAAGATGACCTTTTCAATGGCCGCAATTGTATCGGGAAGATCGAATTCCGCGGTTTCTTCGAGACCGTATCCTTCTTTCAGGTAATCGTCGCGCAGATCATAGGTGAGACCGATTTTGAGTTTCTGAGTGACGCAACCCACGATTGATTTATCTGCCCCCTGCCATAAGATTCTGCCGGTTAATGGATGTCCTTCGATTTGGCGTGATTGTCGGGGTAGCGGAAAGTATTGCCTTCGTAATTGCGCAGAAGCAGGTCACCGTTTTCCCATCCGATCGCGTACTCGGGCAGCAGGGGTATCTTGCCGCCGCCGCCGGGTGCATCTACAACATACGTGGGCACGGCATAACCGGTGGTGTGTCCACGCATGCCCTGAATAATTTCAATGCCCTTGCTGATCGGTGTCCGGAAATGGGAAGAACCGGGAAGGGGATCACACTGATATAAATAATATGG
>DJVN01000282.1 GCA_002441205.1 Syntrophaceae bacterium UBA6255
CTTTACGTTCATCGGGGTTAAGCATCGATAAAAAACCATTTTGCTGCTCACTCGATGATGAACGAACTAAACTTTTTACATAAAAAATGCCAGTACCCTTAAATTTACTCATATCATCTCCTCATTCATTTAATTTATTTAATTAATGAATAACCACCATTCTGATGGTTCTCATTATAATGATATGTGATCTTAAAATCAAGGCGAATTTGTCTTGATTGCTGCTTCCATGTGTTTGCAGACGGCTGTTTACAATAAAGTTTAATTTCAAAGAACTCCTTTACGAATAAGTGAAATTTTATAATTTTATGGTTTCAAGTCTCCGGTTTTGATAAATTCTTCAATAATTTTAAAATGTCTCGAATTCTTGCCTTCTTCAATATATTTAGGATTTTCGGCGATTTTCGTCATCTTTTGTAAAGTATTATAAGGGTTAATTTTAATTACTCGATTCGCTATGAATTTGGGAATTCCTTCGCTGAGATCAGGGTCAATCATATAAGTAACCCTGGTGTGTTCTCGGTCAATCCATTGCAGTGTCCATACAGCACTGAATGAAGGCATTCTCACATATTCCTTGCCGGCATCGTAATTCATTTCTTTCGTTGAATCGACGTAAATCGTAATTTTACCATGTTTATAATCCTGATTTACTGTGCTTTTAAGCACAATATCTCTATCTGTCTTTAAAAGAATATGCTGATGGAACCAGAAGATGACGCCATCATTGTCATCATGTATTTTCAGCAGTTTTGCTTCTGCGCAATCTTCCATCCATTTTGGAAGGTTGGCAACATCTTTAATAACCATGCCGATAGTTTCTATTCTGGCGGGAACAATACAAGAGGCTTTAGCCGCTATATATCCTTTGCCAGGGACGTCGCTTGTGTAAATTTGACACTGATTTTTAGTGCCGACAAATTTCCACTGATATTTATCAGCAGCAAAAGCAGTTGTGGCCAAAACAAAAATCGTTAATCCTAAAATTGTAATGAAACTCCTCTTAAACATCTAAATCCTCCTTGAAATATTATTTAATTATATTATTCACCCGTCTATAATATAAATTACAAATTAATGTTTTCGCCGGTTACATAAGCGCTGAGCTAACTAACATCTTATCATTTATTTTTACTTCTTTATCCGAATCTCTAAAAAGCAATTTGCGCAGAGTTACGCGGTGATTATCTAGCAATCCGCGATATTGCTCGATAATTAAAAGTTTATCTGATGTGCCCAAGGTCATAGATGAGCGCATCAAATTTTTTTTCATCTCTATATGTTTTTTTATGCGTTCTTCATCCGGGGAAGAATAAAAGATTTCTATCATTTTTTTAAGCAGGGGGCGACAGGTATGAGTTATGAGTATGGCAACAATGTTATTTCCTATCTCCGCGATTGTTTCCTGGGCTTTGAGCTCCAACTCTATTAAATAATTCCTGTCATGCAAATTCGTAAGCTCTTCATCAAATATGTCCATGATTGTTTTAAATTCACGTGGTGCAATGCGTTTTGCTGCAAGTTTAAGCATTTCCGGCAGGAAGAAAACCCAAAATTCCCAAATTTCGTCCATGGTGTATGGATCTACCAGCCATTCGTCATCCGGCTTATCCGTTGGCAGAAAAAGCATTCTCAAAAAATCGAGACTGGCGCTCTTCAGGTAGTCACGGACATAGATGCCGTCACCCTGCCGGATGGTGAGCACGTTCATCATTTCCAAATGCTTTAATGCAATCCTCAACGATGCTCTGTCTACAGGAATGTCCTTGACCAGCTGCCGCTCAGAGGGAAGTTTGTCTCCTGGTTTTAGCTGTCTCCTGAAAAACTGCTTCACCAGTATGCTCATAACACGCTCATATGCTTGCAATGTTTTCACGTTTTGCCATCCTCATGAAATGTCGTCGCATCTTGCTGGTCGAGATCAAACGCCTTATCTAAATCAGCGATTGCTTCATCGTAATTGCACATTTTACCGAAAATAACGCCTCGCACATAATAAGACATCGCGTGTTTTGGATTAAACTTAATGGCTTTGTTTATATCTGCGATGGCCGGTTTGTGTTTACCGAGTTTATCAAATGCCACCGCCCTGCTGTAATAAGCCTCAGCGTCTTTCTGGTCGAACTCGATGGCTTTATCATAATCAGCCATGGCCTTATCATAGTCGCCAAGACTCCTGTAAGTATCACCACGTCTAAGATAGGCTTCAGTAAATTTTGGACTCAGTTTGATAGCCTTATCATAATCCGCAATCGCCTTATGATCGTTGCCGAGCATATAGTAAACTTTTCCACGCTTACTATAAGCATCCGCGTTTTTCGGATTAAGTTTAATGGCTCTATCGCAGTCCTCGATTTCCTGGTCCCAGTTATCAAGATCGCAAAAGATATTTTGACGGCTATAATAGACCTCCACGTCTTTCTGATCGAGATCCATCACCTTATTAAATTCATTCAGCGCTTCTTGCCAACGCTTATCAAATCGTCCTGAAATGTTATGTATCACACCGCTATTACCCTGTTTCTGCCCTGATTCTTGCCTTCGTACAGAGCGTTATCGGCACGTTTGATACAGTCTTCAATATTGTCTTCTTTACCCCGGTACGCGCTCAGGCCAAAGGTCATGGTCACGGGAATCTTTGTGTACTTATATTTGAAAACCGTATTTTCAATTCTTTTCCTGATTCGTTCGGCAACCATTTGTCCACCGTCAAGGTCAGTCTCCACCAGCATTATAAGAAATTCCTCGCCTCCCCATCGGGAAGGGCAATCAATACCGCGAACCTGGTCCTTAAAAAGACTCGCGATCATTTTCAGCACGTAATCACCGCTGTCATGTCCGAAGTTATCGTTTATTCGCTTAAAATGATCAATGTCGCACATAATTAATGTAAAAGGTCTGCCCTTTCGCAAACAACGCTCCTGCTCATCTTCTATCTTTTCCATGATATCCCTGCGATTGGAAAGTCCGGTCAATGCATCATGCTTGGACGCGTTTTCATATTTATCCTTTTCCTGCTGGATATATTTAATCAGCATCTGTTGTGACGATTCATAATAATAAATAATAAATGTCAGAATGAGATAGATAATGCTTGATCGCACGACCACAAAAGAAGAATACGGTTTTGAAGACAAGAGCGACTCCGGCACGGTCATTAAAACGATGTTCAGTAAGAAAAAAAACAGGCAGAAAGCTAATCCCTTTTTATCTCCCAGAACGGAGAAGGATATAGCAGGAAGCACAAACGCCCAATAAAACAATGATATTTCCGTTCGACCGAGAATAGTCGTTATACTGCAAAAAACGACAGCAATAACACCTACAAGCCAGTAAATAACAAATGCTTTTTCCTGCCGGCGAATATATAAAAGACAGAGCAAAGCAGAAAGAAAACCTACACCATCCAGCGCAACAATATTGTAGTGGCCTCGGGAAAGATGATAAAAGGAAAAAGTAAATGTCGCAATTATCATTATCAAAAGGGTTGATACCGCGGATATCCTTTTGCGTCTTTCTTCAGGATCAAGCGGCGACGAACTGCCAATCTTAATCAGAAATCGAACAAAACGGGAACTTACAATGTAAACGGGAAATGTGTTTTTCATACAAGTATTTATAAGTATCAATATTTTTTCGGTAATACCATATCCGACGTTTGAGTAAGCCTCTTATAGTAGTATTTCGGGTCAAAATTCCTCTTAATAGAAATGGCTCCGTGGGGACATGCCGCGCCGCAATCAAAACAGGCGATACAGAGGGTGGCGCCCGTCTTCAAGACATCAACATGCGGCACGCCGCTTTTGACGGCCTTTCTCATGTCTTTCATTAAGTCCTTTTTAGTAACCTTGTCTGTCACAATGCAACCGCCCGGACATACCTTGACACATATGCCGCACTGTGTGCATTTCGCGGCATTAAAAAACAGATCCGCCGTTTTCATATGATTCGGGTTGTCGTAGGTCGGCACCCGCCATCTGTCTATCCAACTGAATTTTTTCATATCATTCCCCCTGCTTTTTAACTCTTGGAGCGTCATTCGTTCCTCTTTCATACCATTGGACCAACTGCACCTCGCGCGGCACTATGCCATCCGCTTTAGGGCTGGGCCAGCCGAATGCTATGCAGTCGTTTAAACGATAGGGATACTTAATGCCGAATTTCTTTCTCCACTTGGGCAGATACATCAGCAACTGAATGAGGCCGATCCAGCAGCTTCCCGCGCCCATACTGTGCGCGGCCAGCACCATGTTCTGTCCGCAGATACCGATATCCGTCGGCGGAGACGCCACGCCGCGCCGGTCTTCTACCAGAAGAATCAGCGTAGGCGCTCCGTGAAATACCGGGGTTTTGCCCTGGGCGATTTGTGTCATCAGGCAAAACGGCACGGGATGGAGTTTATTTTTCATCAGCCGTATGACCCACTTGACCCAGCTCAAAATATAGAGCCGGCGAAGGATATTTCCTCTTGTGTAATCCAGCAGAAACATAAAAAATCTGACGACCTTCTGCGCGTCCTTTTCCATTTCGGCGAGGATTTCCGGGCTGTTGACGACAATGAATTTCCAGGGCTGCATGTTTCCGGCCGACGGCGCGTATCGGCCGGCTTCGAGAATCCTCTTAATCATGCTGTCCGGCAGGGGTTCTTTTTTAAACGCCCGGATGCTGCGTCTCTCCAGGATGACTTTCTCTACCGGATTCCACGGCATACCTTCTTTATACTTCCCCAACGGAGACAATGTTTCGTCTTTAGAACTCATAGGTCCTCCTTACGGTTAATTTGCCGCGTATCTCTTTATGGTGCCACATATTTATTTTTCTGGGCGTCATATGTTCCCGCCACAACACCCAGCTTCTCCAGTTCCTTCTTGATGATTCTTTGTGTTTCTGTCTTGGGAAATTCTTTGACGATCTTGACAAAGCGAGGAACGGCAAACTTGGCCAGATCTTCTTTCAGAGTCTCGATCAGATCGGCTTCTTTCAGGGTATGTCCGTCAACCAGAGAAACGCACGCCATGATTTCATCCTCGGCTAGTTCCGAAGGAACAGCGTACACGGCCGCCTCCAGCACTGAGGGGTGTTTCTGGATTGTATGTTCAACTTCGTAAGCGGACACGTTTTCGCCCTTGATGCGCATGAACTCGGCATTGCGTCCGACAAAGTAGAGGTAACCGTTCTTATCACGCCTGACCAGGTCGCCGGTGTATATCCAGCCGCCTTTCAGCTTATCATTGCCGGCTTTTTCATTTTTAAAATATTCCACTGATTTTTTCTTGCCTTTGGACTCAAAGATAAGTTGGCCCGGTGTGCCGTCCGGGACATCGTTGCCTTCGTTATCCACTAGCCGGTACACGGTATTGAGGGCGGGTTTGCCGATGGAACCTACCGGAGCGTTTCCTATATTCATGATGCTCTTTCCGCCGCCGTCAACGGAGCCGTAAGCTTCATAGATTTTAATGCCGAATCTCTTTTCGAATTTATCCCATTCGTCCACTGGGCATGCGGCCGATATCGTAAAACGTACGCAGTTGTCACGGTCATTTTCCTTCGGCGGCTGTTTCATCAGGATGGGAATCATGGCGCCGATGGTATTAAATTCCGTAACCTTGTACTTGCGCATTTCGTCCCAGAATTTGCTTGCGGAGAATTTTCTGGCCAGCACCACCTTGCAGCCACGGTGCATGGCCTGCGTGACGCACAGCCAGAGTGCATTGCCGTGGAAAAGAGGGAGGCTGGTGTAGAGAATGTCCGATTTCTTGTACAGTGCATTTGCCGGTATGGAAAGCAGCTTCAAAGTGGTTTTCCTGTAGCGGTACATTACGCCTTTCGGCAGGCCGGTTGTTCCCGAAGTGTACAGAATGAAGCAGATATCGTCCTTATCATATTTTATATCCGGTTTTTTTGTAGACTGCCTGTATGCGTCAGCAAGATTCAACATCCCTTTAGGAAGGGGAGATGTCCCTGACTGGGCGGCACGGTTCACGATAACCTTTTTTCTTTTTTCCACCTTGTCCGCTATTTTATTGTACGCATCGAGAAATTCTTCGTCAATAACGACAAATTCCGCATCGCTGTGGTTTAAAATATAGAGAAGGCTGTCGCCCCGCAGCGAGGTGTTAATGGGAATCGAATACATCCCCAGTTTCTGTGATCCGATATAAACGTCCAGATACTGCGGACAGTTACCCATGATGATGGCGACACCCTTGCTCTTGCCGGCGTCCAGCGTTAGAAGATAATTGGCTACCCTGTTGGCGTTTTCGTCCATCTGCCGGAAGGTAAATTCTTTATCTTCGAAAAGCAGAAATGTCCTGTCCCCATACTTGCGGGCTTTTTCTTCGATGAGCTCAGACCAGGACATATCTTCCGTGATTTCCTGCGCTTTAATCATACTCTTTAAATTCGCCCGGAACGTTCCACGCCCCATCTCATCTTTAAAAAATGTTAATAAACTTTTGGTAATGGAACCTGCAATTCTTAAATTCGCTAACAAATACATCCTCGTACCTCTCTAAATAAATTAATAAATTTCTGAGTAGTCAGGAACCCATGGCAGCGACCGCATGCGCTGTCATGGGTTCCTTCGGTTACCTACCGACTTGGGGGGGGGTAGGACCATTCTAATTTTCTTTATTTCAAGAGACACTTATTTATTATACGTTTGAATATAAAAGTCTCTTTACTTTGATGGAGCTTCCAGAATATGAACACACATCGCCGCTTCTTCCGTACCCAGAGCGCCTCCGCCGTTTTCCGCCAGGGCCAGTCTGGGATTCTTGACCTGACGTTTTCCGGCAGTGCCTCGTAACTGGGTAACCAGTTCGTGTACCTGGGCCAGACCGGAAGCGCCGATGGGATGGCCGCGCGAAATCAAACCGCCGCTGGGATTAATGGGAATGCGGCCGTTCAGGCTCGTTTCACCTTTTTCAGCGAAAATGCCGCCTTCACCTCTGGGACAGAAGCCCAGGTTTTCCGCCTGCACCACTTCGCCAAAGGCTGAGGCGTCGTGTACTTCGGCAACATGGATATCCCCGGGACCGACACCGGCTTTCTCATAAGCCTGTCTGGAAAGCCTTTCTCCGATTTCCGGAATGTCGGATTCAAAAGATGTTCTGATAGCAGAACCGATCACCGAAGCCCTGATTTTAACGGCCTGACTGGTTAAGCCGAGTTTCTTAACCATATCTGCGGAACATAGAATGGCTGAAGCGGCTCCGTCGCCGATGGGAGCGCACATAGAACGGGTAAGCGGCCACGATACGATACGGTCGGATAAAACTTTTTCTACCGGAACTTCAAAGCAATATTGAGCGTTAGGGTTTAGTGTCGAATTGAAGTGATTCTTGGAAGCGATGATCGCCAGTTGTTCCGCCGTGGAACCATATTTTTTCATGTGCTGGCGGCAGGAATAGCCATAAACATCCATGAAGGGAGAGTGGTCCCCGGCTGTCAGTTTGGCCAGTTTCCATACAGTATCGTAGCCGATCTTTTCACCCAGAACAATGGCGGAGGTGAAACGATCACGGTATTTTTTCCATCGTGATTCTTTTGCTTTGGATTTTTTCGCACCACCGTTATTGGCGGCATTTGCAGCCGCCTGGTAGCGCTGTTTAAATTGTTCTACCTTGGCTTTCTCTTCATCAGTAAGACCAAAAATAGAAAGTGTTTTAATGAGGTTCAGAACATTTTCGATATCGATTCCTCCCAGGAATCCCTGAAAGACAAGGTTCTTGTTGGAAAAATAGAGTTTCTCCGCACCGACGGCCATCGTAATATCATACAGACCACCGGCAACACCGTACCAGGCGTGATGCAGAGCCGTGGAACCGCCCGCGCAGGCATTTTCCACATTGGTGATGGGAATGCCTTCTATGCCCATGCCCTTGAGCGCAACCTGGCCGCGAATGGTCATCTGCCCTCTTTCACCCCAGCCTGCGTTGGCAAACCAGAGGGCATGAATATCGTTCTTGGTCAGACCGGCATCTTTGAGGCACCCTGTGGCTGTCGCCATTGCCAGATCCTTGATGCTCTTATCCATGTGTTTGCCGAATTTAATGGTGTCTACCGCTATTACATAAACATCTCTCATCTTATTTCTCCATATTCTAAATTATATTTTCATCACCGCCGACATATTGCTGCTGCCATATGTTGGCGGCTATCTGTTCATTTCGGCTTTATAAATTTGCCCAGGAGGATCAAACTTTTACTTGCGATCCAGTCCATCATCCAGGTAGGCGTGATTGCGTGGCTGTAAACTAATAACCGGGCCTCATAACCCACCAGGTAGCGGGCCTTCGGGCTTCTTGCGCTGAGGGCGCGAATGATTACCCTGACGGCCTTTTTCATGGATATCCCCATTTCCGCCTGCCATTTAGGAAAGACGCTCAGGGTCTTCAGTTCAGTCCAGTATAGATTTTTGACTGGTGTCGGGAGAGATGCCATCAATTTCTCGGTGCTGGTGTCTATCTTCTCCCACATGGGTGTTTTTATTGTCTGCAATTCCACACATGAGACTTTGATTTTCCACGGACGAAGTTCTATCCGCAGAGCGCTTGCCGCAGCTTCCAGCGCGAATTTTGACGCGGAATAGGGCGCCATCAGCGGCAGCGTCATCCTGCCGCTCTCGGAGCTCGTGAACACAATTCTCCCCTGCGCCTTGCGTAAGAGGGGCAGAAAGGTCTGCGTCACGAAGATGTGACCGAAAACGTTGACTCGTATCTGCTGTTCAAATAGTTCGATGGGTATTATTTCCAGTGGTCCCTGGACCGATATCCCCGCGTTGTTGAAGAGCGCGTCCAATCCCGCGCCGCCGAGAGCCTTTTCGATCTCTTTCGCGCCGCGCTTCACGCTTTCATAGTCGACGATGTCCATGATCACGGTCGTGATTTTGTCGGAAGAGGCATCCCGTAGTTTCTTGGCGTCGGCCTCTTTTCTGACAGCGGCGAATACGCGCCAGCCTTTTTCAGCAAGTTCCAGCGACGTAGCCCAGCCGATACCGCTTGACGCGCCAGTTATCAGAATTGTTTTATTCATAGCCAGTCTCCTTTTATGAAATATCAGTGCTTAAATTTATAGAGTTTGCCTTCCTCCATGTGATTCACTGTTTCCTGGACGACTTTATTGAGTTCCTCAGTAGTTATCTTCTGACGGTCGATAAGGTTAACATTTTCATCCAGGTAACGGATGTAGGCTTGCATGGCGTTCATTGTATCTTCAGTATCCAGACAGCGAATATTTTGTTCCGATTCGATGCTCAATCCATGCCTCAATGTGGTTTCCATACCGTCATGAACACATTTCTTGATCGCATCCACGGCTGTCATGGGACGCTTGCTCATCAGATCGGCAAATT
>DJVN01000132.1 GCA_002441205.1 Syntrophaceae bacterium UBA6255
TAAATATTTCATGTGGGTTGTCATATCGTTTTAATATTAAGATAACATTCTATATTTTCAATCTATCATAAATGATTTTTAAAAACTTGATTCACTGCATTCACCTTCCATAATTTCCCATCATCAACCTTATAGCATAAAGTCCGCTGGTCGGTGTATCCATCGACAATCGAATCTTTCTGGAACATCAAATATTCAATGCATCTTCATTGCATTTGAACATCTTTTTTCCTCATTTTTCTTGTTCCGCGATCTTTTCTTTCTCATTGTCGTCAAATGAACAGGCTATCAGGCCGGATTTCTTGATGAGGTAATATGCAACAGCCAAAGCCACGATAATAAACGCCACGCCGATAATTTTCAGGCCGTCAATATCTTCTATCTTGAGCACCACAATCTTTCTGGCAACAGCGATGATGGCCACCAGAACAACCACCTCCACGTGCATGACATTTTCCTTCAGGTAAACCTTTATGGTGTCCAGCAGCTCTATGCCGATAAGCACCAGCATAAAAATTCCGAAGAGTTCCATAAGCTGATTGAGGTTGATAACGGCATAATCAGATTCAAGCACATACTTGAAAATATAGTATCCAAGTTCGATGGTAGCCAGTATCAGCACAGCGGTCATCAGTACAATAAGAGAATAAATGATGACTTTTTGAATAATTCTTCCTGTTTTTTTCATAAAATCCCCCAATCATTATAAAATTTGCCGGTTATTTATATTTAAAAAACGTTTGGATAAATCGAACAAGACGTAAGAAATACTTTTAATGCATCTATATACTCTTTCTGCAATTTCAGCAAGTTTCAAAGCATGGTGTTGCCATCTATGAATAGACATATCGTAATATTCATATTAGTCATTCATGCGAAGCCCGGAAACCAGAACTCATAAAACTGGACGCCGTCCTTCGGCGGGGTGACAACTGTAACCATAAATCATTAAATATCGTTACTATTTTCGGATTCTTACGAAACTGGTCTCGGCAATATAGAATTCCGTTTTAATATTTTGCTTTTTAATTTTGATTTTCATTGCTGGAAACAACCCTTTCCACACAAATACCATCGATGGGAAATCGCTTATCCACTATCAGTTTAGCGCCGGAGTTTTCCACCAGGCTGTTATCAAGCTCCATGGTAATTTTGCAGGCGTCAAGATGATTCAACCGGCAATGTCCGGCGGGGCATTTTTTTATATAATAAGTTTTTGATTGAGGAGATGTTACCTCGGCATCATATTCAGCGCCAATCAACTCGAGAAATATTTCCCAATTCCAAATGGCATTTTCGTATGACGCTTCTTTACGGAAACCAAGAAATGACAAATGGGGAAGCAGCCACCCCAACGCTTTATTGGACACTCCGGTCATTTTTCCAAGAGGAGGAATCTTCACGGCAAAACGGAAATACTTACCCCAGAATGAAATTGTCTTTGCTATGAATTGAGAATATTTAATTGCCTTTTCCATAAAAATGGACCTCCTGTTCTTTAGAGGGAGCCGATCACCTGCAGTAAGCCTTCCGCCGGATTAGCCTGGAACTTTTCCTTACTCCAATCTTGCCTTTCCCATGTTTTAGATGTCTGAGCGATGGCAATATTGTGCATTCACGCAATGAAACATTTACTTCTTTCCTTGGAAACTCATTGCTTGGCTAATGTATTCATCCTCCGTAATAATGCCGTCATGATTGGCATCCCAAAAGCCGCAGTTCTTCTGGCCTGTTGCATTGTCTTTGAACAAGGCTTTGCACTCTGCCAGTGAGATCTTGCCGTCATGGTTTCTATCCGCATTCTGAAGAATTTGTTTGTAGGCGTTTTTCGCCATCTGATTCATCGGGTCTGAAGAATAAGCAAGAATAACAGTAGCCGTAATGATAAGAAATGCCAAAACAAGAATGTTAATACCTTTCATAATATTTCCTCCTTCAATATTTAGTCTTTATCGTCCCAACAACGAAATCAGCCGGAGCGTAGCGATCGGCTGTATTAATTTTAAGTGTCGGCTTTTTTTATTTCGTTTGACAACTTACGGGCCAACTCCTTAACTCCAATGTTTGAATTCAGCCCCACTTTATCGGCTAGACGAGGACTGTATTCGTAGACTTGCTCGACAGTCACCTTATGCCAAACTGGCAACATGACGTTTTGTTTTTCTAAAATTTCTCTGGTGTAAACCGTATCAAACTCAGCCTTACCCCATCCCTCGTTTGATAAGAAATTTGGAGATAATATAACGATACATTTTCTCGTTTCTTTCAGTCCTGTTTCAATACTCTTCCTAAGGCTTGCCCCAACTCGTAAAGAATATTCGTCATACCAAACTGGACACATTAGTCGTGATAATTCTTGTGCAAGATCTCTAACAAGATCATCTTTATCGCGTGAGTCATGAGATATAAATGCTAATGGCTTCTCAAGGGCGGATCTTTTTACTGCATATTCACGATCCCGCACAATTACGTAAAAGCCATGGTCTTTTCCCAATTTGGTAATGGCTGCTCTATCGCCTTGAGAAAGGTCGTAATCCAGGTACAAAAAAATTCTATTCGTGAACATCAATGTTTCTGAAGATGCCAGCTCCGAATAGTCATGGAATCCAGACATGACTAGGACACCATCACCTTCCGGACCAAGCACACAGGATTTTGTTTCTGGCGTGTCAAAAATGGCATTTATGTAAAGTCCGACATTGCCACCAGCCGGGATAAAGAATGACCAATATTTTGCGTTGGCATCAAAATCCTGAGATATACGAGCAGTGATAGATTCATAAAAGTTGTCGTTCGCATCTTTGAAACCCCAAGATTTATGCACTGACAAGCATTTATTAAAATCAGTGTCGAAGTATTCTCGCAAGGTAGCCATATTGGTCTTCCTTCATGCACGTAACGAAAAAACTCACTGGCGCTGGTGGAGCGCAGCGGAATTGCCAGTCCGAGTTGATGCGGTTGTTAGGCGTCATTTCGTTGGAGTTTAGTTAAATCGGTCACTAAGGTACTTGCCAACGGACGCTGTGAATTCCCATATATCATCATTCCTGGCTGGATGCTGCCTAATGTAATCGGAGGCTTCGTTTGCCCAAGCCCATTTTTTCTTTCTCGAGGCTGAGATCGGGCAATCAGCCAGCCAATACTCAAGTTCACCGACTGGAACCAAGAAGAGACCGAAACGGTTACATTTGGCGATTAGTTCAGTTAATCTGTCAGCTAACTGGGCTGGAAGGGCTTTGATACCACCTCGTTTTAGTCCGCGCATTCCGTTTAAGGCAATATTAATTTCGTTTAGACTGTTGCGAAGATGTGTGTCATCACCGTTTGTCCAATCCAGATTACGCTGAGCCAACATGGTCAATCGTTCCTTAACATCATTTTCGGAGATTGTAGGAGGTAGCTTTTGAAGTGCTTGCGCGATTTCTCCGGCTTCGACGGCAAGCGCTTCAGCCTCTTCCGACTCACTTTCTAGACTGTTAAGAATCAATTTAAATTTCTCCACCTCGGTCACTATGTCGAGATCTGCAATAACGGCAACCGGGATTCCAAGTGTTCTATAAAGCTCACATGTATCGGCAATACCGCCGGTTCCACCTACGGCAGTAAAATGAATGTCAAAGTTCAGCGATTCACCGACAACTTCCCAAGCGGATTGGTACACAATGCGGTCACCGTCAGCTTCTATCACTGCGACGGCTTGAGAAAATATTCCATCTAGCACTGTCTCGGCTCGCACCGTCGGCTTTCTCATCGCTTGGGCCAACAGTTCGGCTTTTACTAGCTTTGCTGAAAATCCTTCTGAAGATCTTGTAAGGCGAACGATTTGCAATTCAGAAGCGGTGTGCAGAACACCTCTAAGAACAGAACTGCTATGTGTGGCAACAAAAGTGGCTGTTTGCTCCGATGTGCCCTTGCTGCCAATGAACTGACCAAGATTGTATGCCTGAGGCGGGTGTAAACACATTTCGGGTTCATCAATGACGCTTACGGGCCTCCTGCCGAGGAGTAACGAAATGACGGTAGCAACGTACGATTTCATACCGTCTCCCTCAGATTCGAGAGTTCGGTACTTGGCCATTTCTCTCACAGAAAGGCGATCGTCAGCGCTCGGAATTTTGCCATTTTCGCTAATTCGAAGACATATTTTGTTTCCCTTTGATATGTCTGACCAAATCGCTTTGGAAAATGCACGTTGCACTTCCATGGTTAATGCGGCCCGAGCCTCATCATTTAGATGCAGCGCGTGAAGATCATGACTAGGGGCTTGAGTTTCAAAGTCGATCGTATTGGTAGCCGACATGCTTGTAAGACGATTTTCCAAAAAAAGAGTTGTCACGAAGAAGCGACTGAACCAACTGAAGTACTCATCTTTCCTTTTACCCTTCTTTGGCGCCACAGATTGGTTCTGCCATTGCTGAAGCTGGGCTGTCCCCACATTCTGTGGGCCTTGTCCTCTGCCGATAGCAGTGGTCATCGGCATATATTGCTCTTGGTCGTTATTATCCCAGAACGATGATATATATCCCTCAGCCTTTAAGCAAGTTATCAAGGTTGTGTAATCGAAATTCGAAAGCTCAAGGCGTTCGGTGACGATGAGGTCCCGTGGCTCCCCGGAAATTATTTGCGAGATATCGCGCAGCAGCTGTGTTTTCCCAGAGGAATTAGGGCCTACCACCATAATTAGACCAGAGCACTTTATATTGTCCAAATCTGGGAGTTGAAGTGCCTTAATTGGTTTGAAGTCAGTCAGCTTGTTCATTTATTGAGCTCCTAGTTTACGTCGTAAGAGGCATGTGACGCCCAACTAAATGCTCACGGGGAGGCGCGCGTGCGCGCCGTTCCCGTGTAGCGGGTTGTTAGCGATTTTCGTGGTCGTTCCTTCTATTGAGACCCTTTCATAATCTTGTGAATGCTGGGGGCAAAAACAGGTGCCAGGATTCCTTGATAGTTTGCCCATACCGAATTTATGATGGCTGCACACATGTCATGTATATTTTCTGAAATGGACCATTCACTGTCCTTCGGAAAGTTCTTCTCAAATGGTTCTGCAATGTGCTTCACTCGATTATGATCGACTTCGAAGAATGGCTGATGTGCGGCATCGTTTCTTAAACGTCGTAATCGATTCATTATTTCGAAAAGGTCATCATGGAGTATGCCCTTTTCATGCAGCATTAATAGTTTAACGGAATAGGGGTACCCACGAGTATCCTTGGATATTTCTTTGCCATGCTTACATAGTTCTTCAATTATGGTGTTCATCATCAGCTCAATAAGCCCGTTGGCGACAAGCACGACGATGCGAGGATCTGTATCCGTTCGTACAACCTGCCTTAAAGCTCGATGGATTGGATCTTCATTCATGTTTTAATCTCTTTTGTCGCTCCCGTTTATACAGTCCGTATAAATCTGTAAACACAGACAGTTCCCTTCTGTATCACGGGTATAAACCCTCCGCTTCGCGGGATTGTTCCCAATCCCGATATATCTGGATTGGATAATTCGACTTAAAAACTTCAATGCGCCTATAGTGACCTTTAGGTTATTTGCTTTCGGAATTGGAGTTTCAACAATAAATCATTTTTCTATATTTCGGACATTATCAGTATCATTAAACAAATTCAACTGTTTAAATCATAATTGATATGTTTTTTATTCCGATTTATACAGTCTGTATAAATCGGCTAAAGACCGTCAAAAAGACCTTACACAAATATTAATACCCGCCGTCAAGTTGGACGGAAAATTCCAACCATTCTATTTTCGGACAGCCGTCTTTCCCCGGCATGATCTTGAATTTTTTGATATCCATTTCTCCCCTGCCGAATTTTCGCACGGCATCGATATTCTCATCAGCTAACGCCTTGCGGGAAGCCTGTCCGGCAATTGTCTTGCCCACTTCCGGCGAAAAAATAAATTGTCGCGGATTGGCGGGACCGGCATCGGCATGGTAAGGACGATTAGCACATTCGGATGGGTGCTCTAAAAACTGCCAACCTTCTATTTCTCTGGGATTCGGCACAAAGTGAAAAGGCGGTGTGAGTCTTGCCAGATTTTCATCACGTCCAAATTCCCTGACGAATATTTGCCATCCTTCAGGCATCGGTTCGAGAATGAATTCAAAGCGCGAACCGAAATTGCGGCGAAACTGCTTCCCGCTTTCAACCCTTCCCGA
>DJVN01000028.1 GCA_002441205.1 Syntrophaceae bacterium UBA6255
ACTAGCTTCCCATTTTCGACTACGTGATAAATTCTGTTTATGGTTGCCCCATATTTTGATGGAATCGGTATTTCAAAAAATTTAACGTTGTTATGTTCTTTCCGAACTTTTGGCATTTTTCACTTCTTTGTTAAGCTATTATTTAACAACTTGTCAAGAAAAAAATGACCTTGCGTCAGATAACGATTCTACTTTCCGCGCAACAAGCTTATAGCACTTTTCGAGTAATAATCTAAATATTTTTTAAAACTCCTTTATATTCAAATAATTAATCAATATATTTGATCAATTTTATTATAGAATTATTGCATTATTCAAGAACACCATACTAGTTTTATCCTCCCTTAACCTTCCGCTTTCTGGATGACGGACCAAGCCCAGCATGACAATATTAATAATGTTAGTGCGCGAGGCCTGAGAAGTGAGGCGCTTCTCGCGCTCAAACTTAATGCCCTTTTGCATGCAAAGGATAACGAGGCGGCAAGGAGNNGAGGAAGCCGACGACGCAGCCAACAAAGTTAGCCGAAGAAAACGGAATGGCATCACATGCCGCGGCGGAATTCCAGCGATTTGGATATCGTCATCTTATCTATATATTTCAAATCGCCGCCCACGGGCACGCCCATGGCAATGCGCGTCAATTTGATATTTTTTTCTTTGAGCATTTTCGTAAGGAGCAGCGCCGTGGACTCGCCATGAACATTGGTATTTGTGGCTATAATGATTTCTTTAATATTGCCTTTGTTAATCCGCTGGACAAGTTCTCCTAAGCGTAAGTTATCCGGCCCGATTCCATCCAGCGGCGCCAACGCTCCATGCAGAACGTGATAAGTACCTTTATATCCGCCGGACTCTTCAATCGCTGCCAGCGCGTCAGGATCTTCCACAACACAAATCGTTTCCTTATCTCTTGATGTGTCGTGGCAGATATAACAGGTGTCTTCTTCCGTCAGGTTCAGACAAATCCGGCAAAGCTTGATTTTCTTTTTGACTTCCACAATGCTTTCCGCCAGTTTTCTCACATCATCTTCCGTGGAACGCAGAATATAATTGGCCAGCCTCGCAGCCGTTTTTTCGCCGATACCGGGAAGCTTACCCAGTTCGGCAATCAGTTTTTTGATAGGTTGGGCGTATGCTTTCATATTTAAAATCCGGGAATGTTCAATCCTCCGGTAATTTTTCCCATTTCCGCAGCGGCCATTTCCTGCGACTTGCGGATTCCCTCATTAACCGCGGCAGTAATTAAATCCTGGAGCATTTCAATATCTTCCGGATTGACCACATCCTTTTCGATTTTCAACGAAACAATTTCATATTTGCCGTTGACCACAACGCTTACCATTCCGCCACCGGCCTGAGCCTCAACGGTCTTCGTCTCCAGATCCTTCTGCAGACTGGCCATGCGTTCCTGCATCTTTTTCGCCTGTTTCATGATCGTGTTAAAATTCTGCACTCTTCTTCCTCCTTGTTTTCAAGAACATTCTTAATAATTACTCTCAGGAATTTATTTTTTCGGTTTGAACCTTGATTTCCACAACTTTGGCATCGGAAAGCTCATCCATTACCTTTTGTAAAAGCGGCTGCCTCATCGCCTCTCGCTTTATATCATTGACAATACTGGTCTGACTGCGCGGCTTGTTGCCGTTTGCGCTCCCGTTTTCACCGTTCAAAATTTCAATTTTTATTGATACATTCTTCTGAAAAAATTTTCCGGCTATCTCCTCCAGTTTTGGTTTTTGTTCGTTTTTTATTTCATCCAGAAAAATAAAACCCGAAGGAAAACCCATTGTCAGACGGTCGTTTTCACAACTTAAAATCTCAACGGAATCAATTTTTGCCGCCAGAATCGGATTTTCTTTCTTGATGAATTTTTTCAGATTGTCGCGCACAGTTTTTAATTCCGTTTCGTTATTCCCTGAAGAATTATTATCTGCTTTTGAATCAGAGGGAAAATCATTATTATTATCGGAGTTTTGTATTATTTCGTCAGCGTAAGTCGGTGCCGAAACCTGCGGTATGGAATTTATTGCATTCGACGGCAAGCCGCCCTGCAATCTTCTTTCAATATTTTCTATAGTCGAAATAATTTCGCCCAAAGGAATAATCGGCTCCAGATACGCCATTTTGACGATGATCGTTTCCAGTTTCATGCGCGGCTCCTGACTGCGACGGAAATTGCCTTCTTCCGCAATCAGAATTTCCAGATAGCGCTGTAACGTTTCACGCGATATTTTCTGCACCTGACTTTTCAGCTTTTCAATCTGTTCAGCTGCAATATCAAAAGAAGTGCTTCCATCGGCGGCAATTTTTACCAGCAGCAGATTCCTGAAATGTTTGAGCAGCATCTGATAAAAAAACTTCATGTCAAGGCCTGCCAGATAAGCCTCTTCCAGGATCATCAGGCAAGCTCCGGCGTTCTGATTTAAAACCGCTTCGGAAAGCCGGAAAAGATATTTACGCGCGGCCAGCCCCAGGCATTCCTCCACATCGGCATCTGTAATATCCAGTCCGGCGTAAGAAATAACCTGATCAAAAATGCTCTGCGCGTCACGCATGCTGCCGTCGCCCGCTTCGGCAATCCAGGACAGGGCAATGGGACTGATCTTAATTCCTTCCTTGGAAGCAACCAACTCCAGGTTCGAAATGATTTCCTTTAGAGAGATCCGGCGAAAATCGTAGCACTGACAACGGGAAAGAATCGTCGCCGGAATTTTGTGTATTTCTGTTGTGGCAAACATAAAAATGACATGCGCCGGAGGTTCCTCCAGCGTCTTTAGAAGCGCGTTGAAAGCAGGATCGGTCAGCATGTGCACTTCATCAATAATATAAATTTTGTAACGTGAAGACGCGGGTGCGAACTTGACGTTTTCCCTGAGTTCGCGGATTTCATCAATGCCGCGGTTGGAAGCGCCGTCGATTTCGTGCACATCCAGTGAAGAATTATTGGTTATTTCCTTACAATTCGCGCATTCATTGCACGGAGTGGCTGTCGGTCCTTTTTCACAATTGAGCGCCTTGGACAGAATCCGGGCCACCGACGTTTTGCCGACACCGCGCGGACCGCTGAAAAGAAAAGCGTGCGCCACGCGCCCCTGACCGATGGCATTGCGCAGAGTTTTGACAACATGCTCCTGACCGGCAACTTCTTCAAAAGTCTGCGGCCTGAATTTTCGGGCGAGGACAAGATATTCCAAATGAACTCCTGATGCCGATTCTGCTTTCTTCGGCTAACTTTGTTGGCGGAGCCTGTCCCGCGCACGCGGGATGATCGGCCACCCTGCCCCACTGAAGTGGGACAGTTCAACTAACAAATTCCACAGTTACTGCGTAACTGTCATTCGAGTTTCACTGCCGCCTCGTTATCCTTTGAAATCAAAACAGCAGATAAATTACTGGTGACCGGGTTTACCGCAACACATGGCGGACATTGTTACCGCTGCTTCCTTCCGGACCTG
>DJVN01000114.1 GCA_002441205.1 Syntrophaceae bacterium UBA6255
ACCCCATTTTTTATTTTGAGCATATAAAGCCTCCCAACTGGTCGTAGAATCAACGAGTTGCGTCGGTTCTAACCTGTTGTGGAGGCTTTGTACGTCTGGTGCGACACATTCGAACATGGCCAGACACTTTTCCTGCTCAAATTCGAGTTTCCTGTCGTGTAAGACGAGTTTTGTGCCCAGACACGAGAGAACATACCGCTTGTCCTCCAAAGTGCCCGTGTCGAACCGTTTCTTGGCCGTTTGCGCGAACATAAACGCCTTATCCGCCCGATCCAGCCACGTTTCAGCCCTTGCCTGAGTATCGCCGATCAATTCCTCGTATTTCTGCTTTTCTTTGAGGAGATCCTCTTTTTTCTTGGCGTATTCTTCCGCGCCGATCTCTTCGTTGAGGCGCATATTAAAAAGCGCGTCTAATTTTTTGAGACATGCATCAAGATTGTGCCGGTGTGCCTTGGTGATTGCGTCCCGGTCAATGATCTCCTTTGACTGCTCTTCTTTGAGTTGCTTGATAGCCCATTCCCGGAATTGGGGAGGGATGGTGATCTTGCCTACGATATCGCTGATCTGCTTTTCAAGGACATCCGCGCGCACAGGCGGTTCAGAACAATCCCGTTTGATACTGCGCGTGCAATGATAATAAATGTGAATATTGTGCCCGCCGTTTAAGAGGCGTTTCTTTTTTCTTTCGGCTGTGATCGTGGCCCCGCACTCCGGGCAACGGATAATGCCGGTAAACGCGAATGTGTACTTGTGCGGCTTTGGCCTGCTCCGGCCGGAGATGATCTCCTGCGCGATATCAAACTCGGCCTTGGTGATCATCGGCTCATGCTTTCCCGGATACACCACACCATTCCAGAGAAACGCGCCGTAATAAAAAGGATTACGAAAGAGCCTGCAAAAATTGGCCCGGCTAAGCTTGACCCCGCGGTCTTCCTTAAAGCCCATCTCTTGGGCGATAGCATAAAGCGTCTCTAACTTACAGCGTTTCTCAAGGAGAATGTCCCAAAGCCTCCGCATGAATGGAAAAGAATTCGGCTCCGGATATATCGGCGGCTTATCCGGCACGTTGTAATAATTATTGACGTATCCCACAGGCGGCTTATGCGGAAGCCATCCGTCTGAAATCTTCGAGCGCTGGCCGCGCTTGGTGTTGGCGCTTAGATCAATGACGAATTGATTGGCCATCCTGAACTCAAGGTTCATCATGAGCACATTATCCGTCGGATAATAGCCGCGCTGGAATGTCTGAATATGCCGGATGATGGATTGCTGAAGCATCCAGCTGATCGTGCCGCCGTCAATCGGGTTTCTCGCGAGGCGATCCAGCTTCCAGCAGAGAATGCCTTCGGCCTTGCCTTTGTGAATGGCCTCGATCATCTGGCTAAAGACCGGCCTGCCCGGGGCTTTCGCGGATTTCTCCTCGGTGAATATCTCGACTACGTTAAGGCTTTGCTCTTCGGCGAGTTTCTTGAGCTCTTCGATCTGCGAGGGGACGGAGGCGACCTGCTTGTCTTCGTTCTCGGATGACTTGCGGGCGTAAAGAAAATATCTGACAGGTTCGGCGATCATTTTTTCTCTATTTTGTTGAGGAGCTTGACCATATCAGACTTCTTGTACAGCCGGTAATTGTTCAGCGGATGGCGATGGGGTTTGAGCTTGCCCTGCTTGTCCCAGTTACGCAGGGTCTGCTTGGTAACCTTTAGCAATTCCGCCGCTTCACAGATGGTTAAATATTCTGGCATAGCTTTTCTCCTTTAAGGTTATAAAACATTATAACTTGTGTCCGATTTCGGTTCAAGTCCTTTGTCGTATCATCAAGCTCGTCATTGCGAGGAGGCCGAAGGCCGACGAAGCAATCTCATCCTCACTAAAAAAGAATTCTTTTTTGCCCGATGACCATGACATGACATTTGAAATTTTATATCACTCACAGACTGCGCCTCGCCCGACCCTCACCCAACACCCCCCTGGAAGGACCCGTCGAATAAAACGCGTATTGTGCCAAAACAAAGCCAAGTCATGCCCATTACCTCATCGATTGCAACCGCTTCAACAGCGCGAGGTTCTGCAATATTGACCGCTGAACAGCCTTCTCGTACTTAATGACCTTATTCCAATCATCCTCGGCAGGCAAACTGCTTATTTTGACCGTGACCTCCTCGGCATATCTATTCTTGCGCTTGGCCTGCTTGAGTTCGGCAAGCCGATCCGTGTCACTGCATGTCCTACAAGAGGCCATTTCCTTGTTAATTTCCTTATTGGTTTTGTGTTCTTTGTTGCCAAAATAATCGGTTTTGCCATAGTAATCATTGATTGCCGTATCGAGTTGCTTGCGAATACTGCCGGTTTCAAAACGCAATACCCGGCGCAGGCGCCAGTAATCAACCGCAATCTTTTCGACCAAGAGACACTCAAGCTGGCCTGAAGGATTAAGGCTCAACACAAGGCCGTCTAAGAGCTTGCGGTATTCCTGCTCATCTTCCTTGCCGTCGCCGGCCGGGATGATTAAATCCCGCGTGAAGATGCCGTGCCTGATCGCGTTCTGGGAGATAAGGGCCTTGCCTTCAGGCGTTCTTGGCCCGGTTGACATTAAAGCGTTCTTTTTATTTGCCTCGATCTGTTTTCCTGTTGCCATTGTATTGTCTCCTTGTTAAAAAGGCCGTGGATCATCGTCTAAACACTCTTCCTCATACTCTGGGACGCTTGGGTCGGATATATGCCTACTTCCTCTATCTATACAATTATCTTCCCCATGAGGAAGTTCAAAATTCTTTCGTGCGTGGGTTTGTGAAAACCGTCCCAGATGTCCCAAAACATCCTTTTGTATTACCGAAATACCGGTTGCAGGGGGAAGGGCAGTCCTTACTTTAAAGCTATCCTCCTTAATTCCGACAAGCTCAAAGATGCGGCGCCGGTGCGTTGAGCCCTCAATCCCGGGATGGCGCACACAACCAAACTGCCCCTTGCCATTGATGAACAGATGCTCACCCTTGCGGTCATTACCGTCTTCAGCGCAGGCGGGACAGCGGGCAATGGTGTTTTGGCCGTTCTGTCGGACTTTCTCAAGTTTTGATATGTCTAATCCCATGGCCGTTGTTCCTCTTTCTTAAAGTTCACCCGACGAAAACCCCGGTGGCTTTTTTCCTTTCCGCTGTCTTCATCCTCGCGCGTGATGGAGTTGGATTTCGTCGTCTTAAAAAGCTCAAGCATGAGCCGCTCAAGCTCCCGCTGAATGACCGTGATCGGCTTTGGGTGCCAGCCTTTAAGCGGGCAGTATTCCGCGTATGCCTCAATAATCTCGGTGACTGTCAGATCAGCATCCTCATCACTAACCACATTTTCAATAAGAAACTGCCGCAGGCTGTCGCTTTCAGCCAGAAGAGCGTCCACGATATTCTTTTGCGCATCCGTTAAAGAAATCGTTCCGCGCTCTTTGATATCCTGAAGAAGCATGCCCAATCCCTGCAATGCCCAGTTAAGAATGCCGCTTCCTTCGTCACGAATTAAAACCTCATTAAAATCAGGCACAACCTTGGCTGGTTCAGGCGCATTGAAGCGGATGATCAAAAGTCTGCGCCGCCACGCGCCGATATCACCGTCCAGCCGCACCTGCAGGCGCGAATTGGATGTGATCAGGATGCAGAAATTCCCCTGAAAAGGAAAACTGCCTGTTCCGCCTTTTTGCTCGGCGTCAAACCAGTCACCGCCGACCAAGCCCTTGATCACATGCGCGCCTTTTTCTGATAGAAAATTCCCCGGCACATCGACACTCGTAAGAAGAGTCCGCTTAAGATACCGGAAAAGCTCAAAGCGCTCATTGAGTTGCTTGGTGCGTAGTTCCGTAGTGTTGTCTTGCCCTATAAGCGCGCGGATAACCAGGACAAGCGTTGACTTGCCGCGTCCCGGCTCACCGTCAAGGATAAGGAATTTCTGAATCAGGTTGTTGCCCATAAGGCAGAGCCCCGCGTATTTCTGCAACAGCCCGGCGTCATCAGGCGTAACTGCCGGACTGAGGAGCTCGTTTAAAAACCGTTCGCATTTGGCCGTCGGGTCAAACGGTATCGGGCATTGATTGCGTGAATAAAACTCCGGCGAGAACGAGCAAAAATCCGCCTCGCCGTTATCTTTAAAGACGATCACGCCATTGGCCAGATGCACGACTGTCTTGTTGCGCCTGAAGGCGTTCTTCTTTTCGCTGATGCCTTTTAAGTGCGCCACGATATGATTGAGACTGCTATTGGTGCGTTTGCGTTCAAGTGACGGAAGCACAAGCTCGCGCGAGACTTCAAGGATGCGGCTTGCGATCTCCTGCTTGATGACATCCTCGGAGATGACGCTGTAAAGCCCGTTCGCCGGATCATAGCGATAGAAGACGCGCTCATCCGGTTCGAATAACTGAATGTGTTCTGCTTGATGCAGACTTGCCCAGAATGCTTGATTTAGAGCTGTCACAGCCCCGTCTTTTGATAAATAATACGGATGGCCATAATCTTTGATGAGGCCTTGAAGCTCGGCGTTTACGATCAGCTCCGACGGTTTTAAAGCTGACCACATCTGGCAATTATCCACAATGGCCATAAATTCCTCGTATGTGCCGCCATTAAAGATCCAGTCAGAGACGTCTTTGGTTTGAGCGCCTTCGATATCCGGCATCTCGATTACCTTGACCGCAATGCCTGCCGCATGTAGATCGCTTGCCACATTATGGGCGTGCGCACGGCCGGGTGCGTCTTTATCCGCCAGCACGACGGCCTCACAGCAGTCTTTAAGATAATCGGTATACGAGGCACGCCATTTTCCGGCACCCATCGGGCAGGTAGTGGCGGTGAGGCCAAGTTCGGCAAGATTATCCGCGTCCTTTTCGCCTTCGCAAATAAAGATCGTTTTACCGTCTTGAATTGCTTGTATCACTTCCGGCAGACGGTAAAGAACAGGCACTACTTCGCCTAATCCCCAAGCAAAGCCGTTGTTAAGCGGCCGCTTTTGCGCGAAACCCTTTGGCTCAAACCGCACAACCTGAAAGAGCAGATTGCCGTCCGCGTCCTTATAATCGTAAACTTTGCTGATGTGCTGGTTACTCATCTTTACCGTCCTCGTTTGCATGGATTGGATACCCCAAGGCGAATTTGCAGAAACGTAGAAGCCGAAGCGCCTGCTCCGCGGCCTCGGCAAAGGAAAGCTCCTTGCCGTAGGTCTGTAAATATATCTCCTGAAACTCTTCGATCGCCTTTTGGGTTAACATAATTTCTCCGCCTTCACCTGTAGATGGCGAAAAATCACTCAAAAGGTGATAAATTATTGAAAGAGAGTATAAAAGAAGGATAAAAAAGTTTTTGCGGGATTGGGTGAATTCACCAGAGGTCCGGTGAATTATTGAATCAAGCGGTGAGTTTTAGCCGGATCTTGTAGGCTTTTACTTCGTCGTAGGGGAAGAAGGGGTCAGTATCGAGCTTAAAGAAGCGTTTAAGCGTCTGGGCAAGGAGTTGTTTTGTCTTCTTGAGCTTGTCCGGGGCCTTTATGATGGAAAAGCCTTTGTTTTGAGTGTCATTCTCGTCAAATTCATAGCCGAAGTCTTGCTCGGTCTTACTGATGTCATAATTCTTGCCAGCGGGCAGGCTATCCCAAGCGATTTCGCCGTTATTCTCCGCGAGCCTCTGCAAAAGCTCCCATTGCTTATTGGGCCTGCGGCTTTTTAGGTCCTCAAAGCCCATCTCCTTGAAATCAGAGCGGTAATTTTTGCCTTTATATTTAATGTCCACATTATGGCCGTCAACGAACTTGATTGAGATGTCTTCCCATTTAGCATCTGCCGGAACCCGAAGCACTGGCTTTTTGGGGGAAGCTGGCTTTGGGCTGTCTGTAAGGCTATCAGTATACTCAGCAAACCATTCCTCGTATGTGCCAAGAAGCTCAATAGTGAAGGAGATACCGGAATTATAGATCGAGTCGCGGAGTTTTCGCGGGTCCCAGAGTTGCGGCCAAGGTTCCTCTTCTTTTACAGGTCTATTTTCTTTAACGACCTCAATCACACGGGCCCCAAAGTCCAAATCCTGCAGAATGTTTCTTATGTGTTCGATCGGGACAGTATTGAGCTTATTTTCCTTTGTCTGCCTAAGTTCGATAACGCCGCTTGAATCTGCTTTGGCTCGCTCGATCTCTATTGCCTCAATAACCCGTTTAAAATTATCTGAATGCGCCATTTTAACTTTTGCCTTCTGTCGGAATTTTGTCTGGTAATCGAATTTCTTTTATATTATAATGTTTTATATACTTTTTGACAAGAAGATTGACCGGTGTAGATAGGCAAAAGGGGATCATTTCATGAGGTTCAAAGAAAGCGAAATTATTGAATTAAAGAGATCGACATCAGAGCTAAAAGAAGCGGTAATTTCAATCGGCGCGATGCTGAATAAGCATAGCAAAGCGACTGTTTATTTCGGCATCGATGACACTGGCGCGGTCTTGGGTCAGCAAATCGGCAAGTCAACGATAAAGGATATTTCAAAGGCCATAAGCGATTGGATTGAGCCGAAAGTCTTTCCGGATATTCAAACTAAAAAGATCAGCGGTAAAAACTGTATTGTTGTTAATGTCAGTGGCCACGACGCTGTGTATTCAGCCCGTGGCCGTTATTATTTGCGCATAGGCGAGGAAGACAAAAAGCTTTCGGTCAACGAACTTAAGCGGTTGGTGGAAAAGAAAAACAACTATATTTATTCATGGGGCTTTGACATTTCCGAACTGCCTGTCTCAAAGGCCGATGTTCCCACGATTAAATCTTTTGTCGCCAAAGGCCGAAAAGCCGGACGCATTGAATACGCTTATGATTCAGCCCGTAATGTTTTAAATAAGCTCCATTTGGTAAAAGGAAAAAAGCTGCTAAACGCTGGACGAGCGCTTTTTTGTAAAGATAATCGCGTTGAAGTGCGCGCCGCTGTCTTTGCCACGGATGAGAAGACGACATTCCTCGATATTCAAGCATTCAAGGGAACGCTTTTTGACCTGATTGCCCAGTGTGAAACTTACGTTAAGGAGCACATCAACTGGCGTGCTGATCTTTCCGGAAGTACGCGGATTGAGATCCCAGAGGTTCCTGTCCGTGCCATGAAAGAAGCTATTGTTAACTCCTTGTGCCACCGTGATTTTAACAACCCTTCCGGCAACGAGCTGGCCATATACCGTAATAGAATCGAGATCTACAATCCCGGACAATTCCCGTATGACCACTCACCAGAAGAATTCATAAAAGGTACCGAGAAGAGCATCCCGCGCAATCCTTTGATTGCTGATACGTTTTATTATGCCAAGGATATCGAGCGCTGGGGATCGGGTTTTAAGCGTATCGTTGATGAATGTAGGACCGCCGGGGTAAAGGTCACATTTGAGAATATCAAGACTGGTTTTGTGGTGACGTTCTATCGGCCGAAAGCCAAAACCATTCTGCAGAAGGCGGAGAAAAGTTCGGAGAAAGGTTCGGAGAAAAGTTCGGAGAAAAGTTCGGAGAAAATCATTCGGGTTATCAGAGAGAATCCGGTCGTCTCAGCGCAAGAAATTGCCGGTATGCTTGGCCTATCGAGTAGGGCTGTTGAAAAACATTTGTCGAAACTAAAAGAAAAAGGCGTATTAAAGCGCGTCGGCCCGGATAAAGGCGGCCATTGGGAAGTGGTCGAAGGAACATAGGCCCAAGTCGAGGCCCAAGAGGCCCAAGTTGGAGTCAAAGGAAAGTCGATTAACTATGACCAAAAAGTGCAAGAAATGCAAAGTGCCGCTGGAAGGATTTTTGTACAGCCTAATCGCGAAGACACTGTTTGGCGTGCGGCCGTCGATCAAAGATCCCGAGTTGTGCAATAAGTGCGAAGATAAGAAATAAGCGGTTTCAGGCGGTGCTATTAACAGAACGTTGTGACCACCGGGAAGCGAATTACAGACGATTAAGAGGTGAGAAATGGCAAATACAGGTAATGGTGATTTAAGTTTTGTTTCAAAGTTGTGGCAAGCGGCTGACAAGCTTCGCAATAACATGGATGCCGCAGAATATAAGCATATTGTTCTCGGGCTTATTTTTCTTAAATACGTTTCGGATGCATTTGCTGAGGTGTATGCCCAACTTCAGAAAGATACAAAGAATTACGCTGATGCGGAAGATATCGATGAATATCGAGCAAGGAATATTTTCTGGGTGCCACCTGAGGCGCGCTGGAGCTATCTTCAGAAGAATGCTAAACAACCGACAATTGGGAAACTAATTGATGACGCGATGGATGCAATTGAGAGGGATAATCCATCGCTTAAGGGAGTTTTGCCGCATAACTACGCTCGCCCTGCGCTTGATAAGCAAAGATTAGGTGAACTTATCGATTTGATCGGTACAATTGGCTTGGGCGATAAGGAAAACAAATCTCGCGATATTTTGGGGCGAGTTTATGAATATTTCCTAGGCGAGTTTGCTGATGCAGAAGGCAAAAAGGGCGGTCAGTTCTACACGGCACGATGTGTTGTGCGTTTGCTTGTTGAAATGCTTGAGCCATATAAAGGTCGGGTTTTTGACCCTTGTTGTGGATCAGGTGGAATGTTTGTGCAGAGTGAAGAATTCACCGAAGCGCATGGCGGACGGATCGGCGATATTTCGATTTATGGTCAGGAGTCAAATCAAACCACATGGCGGTTATGTAAGATGAATCTTGCTATCCGTGGCATAGACGCAAATATTCAATGGAATAACGAAGGCAGTTTTTTAAACGATGCGCATAAAGATCTTAAAGCTGATTATGTCATGGCTAATCCGCCATTCAATGACAGCGATTGGAAAGGTGAAATGCTCCGCGAGGATGTGCGTTGGAAATATGGCACGCCTCCGGTTGGGAATGCCAATTTTGCTTGGATACAGCACTTCATTCACCATCTATCTCCTACGGGAACAGCAGGCTTTGTCATGGCTAATGGATCCATGTCATCTAACACATCAGGTGAGGGTGAAATTCGTAAAAATATCATCGAAGCGGATATTGTGGATTGTATGATCGCGATGCCGTCTCAGTTGTTCTATAACACAATGATTCCGGTTTGCCTCTGGTTTGTGTCTCGGGATAGAAAAAATCATAAATTTAGAGATCGCCGTGGAGAGATCCTATTTATCGATGCTCGAAATATGGGCGAAATGATTGATCGCAGACATCGCGAGTTAACAGATGCCGATATTACTAAGATATCCAGCACCTATCATACGTGGCGTTCCAAAACTAAAAAGTACAAAGATATAGCTGGTTTTTGCAAATCAGCGAAGCGCGAAGAAGTTGTGAAAAATGGGCACATCTTGACCCCGGGACGCTACGTCGGCACCGAGGCGCAGGAAGAAGATTCCGAGGTATTTGAAGAAAAGATGAAGCGATTAACGGGCGAGCTTGCTACCCAGTTTAGTAAATCTGATCGACTTGAAGTGGAAATCAAGAAAAACCTTAAAGGTCTTGGATACGAAATATAAACGAGCGTGATTTAGATATGCCTACAAGAAAAACGTTAATAGTCTTTGATACGAATCGGCTTCGGCAGGTGATTTCAGACGGGCCCGCATATCATACGTTTTCTTTTGGCGCGGAGTTTGAAAGGCTAAAGAATTTTTTACTTGATAACGGTTTGGATATTGCGGTATCTTTGGCCACGACCCGTATGACTTTATCGGAACTGCTCAAACAAAAGACAGAACAGTTCAAATCAGACAAAGACGATCTTCGGGCAATTATCGAGCGAATGTCAACCCTGCCCGGAGTAAATTTTGGCACCATTCAGTTAACTGATGCTGGTTTTGATTGCCATTCGCATTTGTCGCCAAAGGTTGAGGAGTTTTTACGGCTGTCAAACGTTTTGCTGATTGACCTCCCAGAAGACAAATACGTGGTTGTTCTTAAGCGGATGCTCGATCGCTCAATTAATAAACGAACACCTTTTGTCAAAACAGATTCCGGGTTCAAAGACGTCATTATTTGGGAATCGCTCCTTCATTTTGATCGATTGGCAGAGTACGACAAGGTTTATCTGGTTTCGAATGATGGCGGATTTGATGATTGTTGCAAGACGGAATTTGAGGCTGAAAAGCGGAAAACCATTGTTATCATCTCGTCGGTTCAGCTGTTAATAGAGAATCTTGAGGATGATTACGAGAATGAGATCGAAGTGCACAAACATGCTCAGTTCGCTGGGACCGATTATTTCAAGGATCATGTAAACAGCATTGCGGCGAGCTTATCGACTCTAGCAATTAACGGTGATGAATGCCGAGTGACAGACGTTAGAGTGACTAATTACCTTGATTCTGTTGAGTCCCCCTCAGAAGAAGATACAGGTGTTAGCGTTATTCTCGTGTCTTCTGCTACGGGAAAAGCTTTGTCGCGGGGTGTGGAAAGCACTGTAAATATCAAGATTAAGACATCGCTTGATGAGGCTCAGGGGATTCAAAATTATGAATGTGAAGTGAGTATATGAAAACGTCTATGAGATGGAAAGAATCAATAATTGGTGACCATATAGAGCTCGCATATGGAGATGGTTTGCCCGAAAGAGATAGAAAGGGTGGAAAATATCCAGTGTACGGGTCAAACGGTGTGGTTGGATCCCATGATCGGGCGCTTGTTAGGGGCCCGGGAATAATTATTGGCCGAAAAGGAACTGTTGGCCAAGTGACTTTATCAAAGAGTGATTTTTGGCCAATAGATACAACATATTATGTGAAGCTCAAAGAAGATGGCGATATTTTCTTTTGGTTTTATTTGTTACAGACATTGGGACTAAGCCAAATGAACAGTCATAGCGCTGTGCCCGGGCTGAATCGGGATAACGTTTATAGTATCCTGAAACAAATTCCTCCCCCGACAGAACAACGTGCTATAGCCAAAATTCTTAGCGATCTTGATGAAAAGATTGAGTTTAATAACCAAATGAATAAAACGCTAGAGATGATCGGTCATGCGGTGTTCAAGCAGTGGTTCGTGGATTTCGAGTTCCCCGATAGAAATGGCAAGCCTTATAAGTCATCTGGTGGAAAAAAGATCGATTCGGAGTTAGGTGAAATTCCCGAGGGATGGGCTGTTAAAGAAATATCTGATTGCGGAGAAGTTGTTTGTGGAAAAACACCCCCCACGGCAGATAAAGACAACTATGGAGATGACATATTTTTTATTACTATACCCGATATGCGCGGACAGGCGTTTGTAATAAAAACAGAGCGACGACTTTCTAAGAAAGGTGCTACAACGCAAAAGAAAAAGGAATTGCCGTCTTTAGCTATTTGTGTCAGCTGTATTGCGACTCCCGGCTTAGTTTCGTTAACTAGTGGTCTGAGTCATACAAACCAACAAATTAACAGCATAGTTTGTAATAAAGATACCAGCCCATTTTTTATGTACTACAAAATGCTTGATAAAAGTGAAGAAATAAAGAGCATGGGCCTTGGCGGGACTGCAACGTTGAATCTTAACACTGGAAATTTCGCGCGAATAAAAGTCGTCGTACCAGAAAAAGCCATCATGGATAGTTTCCATAAGACAGTAATGCCTTTTATGGAAAGAATATTGTCTAATTCGATTGAAAATGATGGTCTTTGCAGTATCCGCGATTCCCTTTTGCCACGGCTGATGTCCGGACAGATCAGAATTGGTAATCCGCACGAAGGAAGGTTTTAATGGCTGGAAAAGTATTTATAAGTTGTGGACAAAGACCTCCTGATGAGACTGCGATAGCACATCAGATTCGCGATCTACTCAAATCAAAATTTGATCTCGATAGTTATCTGGCATTTAAAGTCCAGAGTTTTGACGATGTGATGCAGATTACAAACGAATTGAGCAGTTGCGATTATTACTTATTTATTGATTTCGGCAGAGAAAAGTTGGGATGGTTCGGACAGCGACGTGGCTCATTATTTACGCATCAAGAACTGGCTATTGCGCGGCACCTTGGTTTTTCTGAAATCATTGCTTTGCAACAAAAAGGAGTGCTGCTGGAAGGGTTTGCTAAATATATTCTTTCGAATCCTGAATACTTTCTAGACAAAGAAGATTTACTTGTTAAGGTTGAGAACTTAGTACGTGATCGCGGATGGAAAAAGAGCTACTCAAGAAATTTGATAATAAAGGATGTAGTGCGAAATCAGCCGATATCTTATCGAGATAGGCAGATGAGTTCTTCTCGGACTGAGGTTATATGGCATGGGCATGTCGTGAATCAACGTAACGATATAGCGGCGGCTAATACTTCAGTTATTTTGAAGCATATTGAGGACGCGCAAGGGCGTATTACAAGACCGGATACCACTTTCTTAAAATGGGCATTTCATGATTCAACTTATTCAAAGACTATTTTCCCAGAGCAAGACGCCTTTTTTGATCTTTTAGCGATTGATGCGGGCAATCCATTGAATGTTTATTTGCACAGCCTGCTAGACAGTGTTGTGGTTACACCTACATTTGCTGGACGGCCTCCAATCATATCGGGGCCAGCCGGTAGTTATAGGCTAACGTATCAATTATTTGGGGAGAATTTTCCAATATTGGAGTTTACGGTTATTTTAACTCTTACAGGTAACATAAGCACCACAGCCGTTTCTTATGCGTAAAATTATAACTGAATCCGAAGTTGAACAAGTTTCGTTAGACATCCTTGCCGAGATTGGCTATTCGGTTGTCAATGGGCCTGATATTGCCCCTGACGGCCCTAGTCCGGAACGACAGAGCTATTCAGATATTCTTCTAAGCGGCCGATTGCGCGATGCCGTTGATCGCTTAAACCCGAAGATTCCCTCCGAAGCTAAAGAAGAAGCCATTAAGCAACTGCTTCGCTCTGAAAGTCCAGACCTCATCATCAACAATCGTCGTTTCCATAAGATGCTGGCTAATGGTGTTGACGTGGAATTTCGCAAAGGTGATCGCGTCGTTTCGGATAAAGTATGGCTGTTTGATTTTGAGAATATTTCGCGTAATGAGTTTTTGGCTGTCAATCAATACACGATTATCGAAAATAATCATAATCGCAGGCCGGATATTATCTTGTTTGTGAACGGATTGCCGCTCGTTGTCATCGAACTCAAGAATCCAGCCGATGAGAACGCTACAGCCTTTTCGGCATTTAAGCAATTTCAAACCTATAAAGTTCAAATTCCCTCTCTATTTAATTTCAATGAAATGCTCATCGTCAGCGATGGCTTTGATGCTAAAGCCGGGACAATCACATCCGACTGGGAGCGTTTTTTACCGTGGAAGACTATTGATGGCAAAGAAAAAGCGTCAAAGGTAACGCCACAGATCGAGGTGCTCATTAAAGGCATGCTCAATAAAGACGTTTTGCTCGATCTGGTGCGCCATTTCGTCGTATTTGAGCAGGAAAAGGACACCAAAGACGGATCAATAAAAATATCAAAGAAAGTCGCGGCTTATCATCAGTATCATGCGGTCAGTAAGGCTATAGAGGAAACACTTAAAGCCGCGAGCGTCAAAGGTAATAAACGGTGTGGGGTCGTCTGGCATACGCAAGGATCCGGCAAGAGTCTGAGTATGGTTTTTTACACAGGCAAGCTGGTGCTTGCGTTGGATAATCCCACGATTCTGGTTTTGACGGATAGAAACGATCTAGACGATCAGCTTTACGGTACTTTCTCACGGTGCAATGAGCTATTACGTCAGTCGCCGGCGCAAGCAGATTCCCGTATGAAGTTACGGGAGTATTTACAGGTATCTTCTGGAGGTGTTGTTTTTACCACGATTCAGAAATTCTTGCCCGAGGAACGCGGCGATACCTATCCTTGTCTATCTGATCGGCGCAATATTGTGGTGATTGCCGACGAAGCCCATCGAAGCCAGTATGACTTTATTGACGGCTTTGCAAAACACATGCGTGATGCACTTCCGAATGCGTCGTTCATTGGATTTACCGGGACGCCAATTGAACTCAAGGACAAGAACACCCGGGCTGTATTCGGTGATTATATTGATATTTACGATATTGAGCAGTCGATCAATGACGGCGCAACCGTTCGAATTTATTACGAGAGCCGCCTTGCCAAGCTCGAGCTTAAAGCCGATGAGCGGCCCAAGATTGATCCGAATTTTGAAGAGGCCACTGAAGGCGAAGAAGTCGCAAAGAAGGAAAAGCTGAAATCAAAGTGGGCGCGGCTTGAAGCAATTGTCGGTAGTGAGAAGCGCGTGAGGCAGATAGCTAAAGATATTGTGAATCACTTTGAAGAGCGTCTGAAGATTCTTGAAGGTAAAGCGATGATCGTGTGTATGAGCCGAAGGATTGCGTTTGAGTTGCATAATGAGATGGTGAAACTCAAGCCCGATTGGTACAACAAAGACGATGATAAGGGCATGCTTAAAGTTATCATGACTGGATCGGCAACCGATCCGGTTGAGTGGCAGGAACATATCAGGAATAAACCTCGGCGCAGGGATATTGGCGATCGCATGAAAGACCCGAGCGATCCGCTAAAAATCGTTATTGTGCGGGATATGTGGCTGACTGGCTTTGATGTGCCGTCTTTGCATACGATGTATATCGACAAGCCTATGCGTGGTCATGGTCTAATGCAGGCGATTGCGCGCGTTAATCGTGTCTTTAAAGACAAGCCCGGCGGTTTGGTGGTTGATTATCTAGGTATAGCAGACGAATTAAAGCACGCACTCGCGGAATATACGGAGAGTGGCGGTAAAGGCAAGCCAGCATTTAATCAAGATGAAGCTGTTGAGCTCATGCTTGAAAAATATGAAGTGGTTTGTGGAATACTCCATGGATTTGACTATAAAAAGTTCTTCTCGGCATCAGTCACTGAAAAGATGGTGATTATTACTCAGGCCCAAGAACATGTGTTGGCGCAGAAAAATGGTAAGGATCGCTATTTGGCGTATGTTACCCAACTTTCACAGGCGTTTGCGCTTTCGGTTCCGCATGCCGAAGCATTAAGTATCCGGGATGATGTAGGATTCTTTCAGGCGGTTCGTGCCCGGCTTTCTAAGTACGAGACCGGTGGTGGAAAAACACAGGATGATATTGATTCCGCAATTAAGCAGATCATTTCGAAAGCCATAGCATCGGATAGGGTCATAGATATCTTCGCGGCCGCTGGTTTAAAGAAGCCGGATATCTCTATTTTGTCGGATGAGTTTTTAGCAGAGGTCAAAGGCATGCCGCAAAAGAACCTTGCCCTTGAACTCTTAAAGAAATTATTGAACGATGAGATCAAGGCAAGGTCAAAGCGTAATTTGATTCAAGGTAGATCGTTTGCCGAGATGCTCGAAAATGCTATCAAGAAATATCAGAATAAAGCCATTGAAGCGGCCAAGGTTATTGAGGAATTGATTGAGCTGGCTAAGAAGATGCGCGATGCTGACAAGCGCGGCGATGATCTCGGATTGACTGATGACGAAATTGCCTTTTATGATGCGCTTGAAGTCAATGACAGTGCTGTGAAGGTGCTTGGCGATGACACTCTTCGTATGATCGCCCGAGAATTGGTGCGGATGATTCGGAACGACGTCACGATTGACTGGACGATCAAAGAGACTGTTCAGGCGAGAATCAGGCGCGACGTGAAGCGAATCTTGCGCAAGTATGGTTACCCTCCCGACAAGCAGGAACGCGCAACACAGACGGTGCTCGATCAGGCAACGCTTTTATGTAAGGACTGGGCTGATAGCCCGTTCGCATCTGATGACAAGAAGGTTCTCTTTTTCAGCGATGTCGTTCCCGAAGGTAGTTTTGAAGATGGCTATTTACCGGTTTATGACCTGCAAGCTGTGGCTACGACATTTGGCGAACAGCCCACACCTTCAGTCAAGGGCTGGAAGCCGATGAAGGATCACAAATGCGGCCCCGATATGTTTATTGCTCAGGTTGTCGGCAAATCAATGGAGCCAACCATTCCGGATGGCAGTTTTTGTATTTTCCGGCATGAGCGCGGCGGATCACGGAATGGTTTGGTTGTCTTGGTTGAATCTCGTTTGGTAAAGGATCCGGAGTCACACCAGAGTTTCACTATCAAGCGATATCATAGCGAAAAGCAAGACCTTGGCGGTGGCGAGTGGCGCCATAAAAGCATAGTGCTTTCACCCGATAATAAAGATTTTCGTGATATTGTACTCAAAGATGTTACCGGTGAGGATTTCCGTGTAGTCGCTGAGTTTATAGAAGTGCTGGACTGATTAAGACAAAATACATAGGTGTTTATTGTGTGGAATAAAGAATACCTTGATCAAATAATCGATAGAACGAATAAGCGAATATCTACGCTTAATCAAAAACTGCTAGATGTGAAACCCGGAGAACAAATGCCGGTTGAAGATCAGGTGACCATTGGCAGTGGTCGTCAAATGGAGGTGGCGATCTTATTTTTAGATATTTGTAGCTATAGCTCATGGTTCAATGATTCATACGAAGCTCAAAAATTTGTTCTTACGCTCATGAATGTTTTTATGGCAGAAATGATGAATATTATTCGTGACCAGAAAGGTGAATTTGAAAAAAATACTGGCGATGGCTTAATGGCATATTTTGGATGCGAATCGAATGATCCGACAACTTGTGTTAAATCGGCGGTTGAGGCGGCTCTAACCATGCACTACTTCAATGACCACCTATTAACGCCGTATTTAAACAGGCAGGGTTTTGCCGAAGGAATAAAATTTAGAGTTGGAATCGATTATGGAAAAGTTACGATTGGACGGGTGGGAATCCCCGGAGGTATGAACTCGTTTGTTGCGATTGGTACAACCGCAAATATTGCCTGTAAATTGCTTAATGTTGCTGGCCCCGGAGAAATTATAATCGGACAACATGTGCGGTCTCAGTTACCGACTGCATGGCTTCAATATTGTCAGATACTTTTACAAACAACGGGCTTCGTTTACATTCTTAATAATACGCCATATTTCGCTTATAAATATACTGGGCGGTGGACGCATCCACAGATCTATGCCTAGACGGAGGCAATAATGGACAACCAAGAAGATGTGAATAAGATCCCCATAGACCAAGGGAAAGCAATCGAGAAAGATATTCAAAAACTTGCACCTTTGGATCTTGATAAGCCAAGCGGTACGAATGAGGGTGTCCAGTCTTCTGCTCAAAAACCCATACTAAATTTCCTCAAGGAAATTTGTCCATCTATTCGTGACTATGTGAGTGGATATATTTCCTTAGCTGATGCCAAGGCAGGAGTTTTGATCGGTGTTTTTTCAGGTCTTTTATCACTTAGCATAACCAAAGGTAATAAAATCCTTGCTTTGCCTATTCAGCAATGGCAATTACTTGATTATCTTACCTTTTTCGATTGGGTGGTTCTTGCTTTAGGAATTATATGTTCCTTGTTTGTAGTCTGGCCAAAGACTTCCACATGCAAGAAAAGAGGTTTCGTTTCATGGGTACATATTGCCAACTACAAAGATGTTGATTCTTATTTAAAAGATATACTTTCTACCAGTGAGTCAGAGATATCAGGTCAATTATGTGAATTGAATTTTGACTTGTCTAATGTATGCAAGCGAAAATATTTTTGGCTATCTTGGTCGTTTAGGTTTGGATTTTCCGGTTCAGTTATATTAGCAGTGCTATTGTTAGGTAAATATTTTTAAGGTTTGAAGGAATTTTTGTAAATAGGAATTCCTGTTTGATTATTAACGTAGGAGATAAAGATGTGGAACGATAAAGAATCAGAAGTTGATTTATTGGGGTATCGTAAGCTATCTAACACGGTTATATCTTTAATAAAAAATGACAGACTTGCTCCTTTAACAATTGGCATCCATGGTGACTGGGGCGCAGGGAAAACAAGCATGCTTAAATTCATCGAGTCCGAACTTAAGAAAGACAAAAAAGTACTATGCTTAAGTTTTAACGGTTGGTTGTTTGAGGGGTATAGTGATGCTAAGTCAGTAATGATGGAGTCAATAATTACAGGATTAAAGGAATCTAGACCGAAGAGTCAGAAAGTAAAAGATGCAGCAGTGAATTTAATCAGAAAGGTCAATTGGTTTAAGACGGTAAAGCGCATAGGTGGTTTGGCGCTTACAATGACGACAGGGATTCCGGATCCTTTGCTAATTTCTGATGTGCTGGCGAAAATAAAAAGTGGTGCAAAAAAAATAAGCATCGGTGAAGATGAAATCGAATCCCTGGAGAATTATTTGAAAGAGAAGATATTGCCAGAAAATATTGATCCTCTTTCGAAAGCTATAGAAGGATTTCGAGAAGAATTTGAGAAGCTAATCAAATTATCTAAATTTGAAAGGGTTGTAATTTTAGTAGATGATTTAGATCGATGCCTTCCAGAAACCGCCATTCAAACACTTGAAGCGATTCGATTATTTTTGTTTGTTCCTAAAACAGCCTTTGTTCTTGCCGTAGATGAGGGAATGATCGAATATGCGGTATATAAGCATTTTCCGGATTTACCCATCGATGTTAAACCAAAACGCTATAAGAAGAATTATCTTGAAAAATTGATACAAGTTCCGTTGCGCATACCACCATTGAATAGAACAGAAACGCAGAATTATATATCATGTTTACTTCTGGATCAGGTGTTGCAAAATGATCCAGTTAAATTGACAAAATTATACAATTTCATTCAACAAACTAAAAATCTACCGTGGGAAGACAAAGTCCTAAGCACAGAACAGGCAATAGAACTATTCGGCGATTTGTCAGAGCCGGTTAAAGAAATGCTACTCTTATCGCAAAGAATAGGGCCTATTTTAGCCGAAGGACTCGAAGGAAACCCCCGGCAAATAAAACGTTTTTTGAATACGCTCATGTTGCGGAGAATGATTTCTGATTCATTAAATATTTCAAAAAATATTGATATCCATATCTTAGCGAAATTAATGCTGGTTGAACGTTTTAAGGAAAAATTTTATGGCGACTTAATTTCTTATGCAATGCAATCTAAGGATGGGAAGGTGATGCAATTAAAGGCGTTAGAAGATCGAGCAAAATCCAAAAAAGAAATAAGCGGGAAGGCTCAATGTCCAGACCATTGGCTAGAGGACGAATGGGTTCTAAGATGGGTTTCGATCGATAAGGAATTGGGAGATATTGATTTGAGGCCATATATTCATATATCTCGTGAGCAGGCTTTAGCGTCGGCGACTTCTTATGGGATTAGAAAGGAATTGCAGGATCTGGTCAATAAGTTATCCAGCAATAGTAAATTGATAATAGCTGGTTTAGAGCCGCAATTAAAAGCATTAAAAACAGCTGATGTGGAAGATATTTATGAGGTATTAGAAAATTCTGTGAGACAAAATCCAACGCTTCAAGTTAAGCCTACGGAAATGGAAGGAATTTATTGTTTATGCAAATACAGCGAAGCAATTCAAAATCGATTAGTTGCGTTGTTGAAGAATATGCCGGTTGTTGATTTAGGAATATGGGCATTGACGGGCATTGAGACGTTTCTGACCAACCAAGAAGCTAAACAGGAATATGGTGCGCTGAAGAAAACATGGGCATCGCAGCAAGAAAATACTAAATTGTCACAAGCTATAAAGGCTACTGAAGGCATAGACAATAATTAGGAAAACATATGGGAACATCTTCTTCTAATCCGGGTCAAAGGCCATCTACGCCATTATTACCTAATTGGTCTGATTTACCACCTCTAGTGGATCCACAATTGCCCACACAACCTATCGGAAATAATCAGATCTTTAATGTCAATCAACGCCCGGCTGTAAGTCCTGTTGCTGACGAAAATCGGTTTAGACAACCGAGGAGTAATTTTACTAGATACTTATCATCGAGAGGACGATCAAGGGCAAGTCTAGGTTCTGCAATAGGTAGGTGCATTTCTTCCGGTTACGGTGGGGCAAAGACTGCCTCTCGTAGAATGACCGCTTCGCGTTATGCAACATCAAATTTGATAGAAATCCTTGGAGAAATTAAACGAGACGGTTTAAGTGAAACTTTAAAGAGACTTTCAAAAGAGAACTTAAAAGGAAAACCGCCAAAAGAAATATTTGCTTCACTAGTTGATATTATATGCCCTGCAGATGGGTCCATTGATGTTGGAATAGCCAGAGACGCTTTTATTGAAACGATAATACTGCAATCCGATGACATTGATCAAAACCTTAATTTTACAGATGATCAGATAAACATTATTGTTATTCAATTTATTAGCAAGACAATTAGTCTAAGATTGTTCAATGATATTGGTAATAAATATGATTTTTCAAATTTGGATGCAAATTCTGCGATTCAGATACAAGAATCTGTAGACGGATTTATATTTGATTCAATTAGGAATCAACTGCTTACGGAACTGAATGGAATAGGTAAAGGTATTTCCAGAAAAGAATTAGAGCCGCTAATAACTAAGGTTTACGAAAATGCTTTTAAGATTCTGCAAATTGAAGCGGAAGGTATTAAATGAAATACTCAGTTGTTATCAGTTTAGACTCTCGGGATCATAAAAAGATTGGCATATCCGATAAAGAAACGAGAGTGGTTAATGTCCCGTTCCTCAATAAGACTCTTCCTGCTGACCGAAGAGTAAAACATGAATATGTTTTTGATGACTTGAAACGTGTAGGACTAAGGCCCTCTAATATTGCAATTGACTTATTGAATATTGCGGTAGGGGTTTTATCTGCGGATACTCGCATTAATAGAGAAAAAGAATCGGAGGATAGCTGGGCAAGAGAAATAGATCTTTATATCCCAGTGAGCAATAAAAGCTTATGGGATAAGCACAAAGAAAAACTTGAGGTTATATTAAGGTTTTTAACGGGAGATAGGTGGGCTATCAGTTTTAGAGAAAGTATTTATAATTACGATGAATTATTTAAGACGAAGAAAAAGAACAGAAGCATAAAAATTCATGAAGGAAGTGTTGTATCTCTGTTTTCTGGTGGCATGGATAGCTTTATAGGCGCGATAGATCTTCTTGAAAAAAAACATAAACCATTGTTGGTTGGTCATCGAAAAAGTGTAGATGTCGGAGGGCCTCAAAGAAAAGCATATGAGTACCTTAAACAACGATATGGTAATGAAGTAGAGTATTTACCTATTCGGCTGAATACACCAAAAAAAATATTCGCAGGTGACGAGGAAAAAACAGAAAGAGCTAGATCGTTTGTTTTTTTGTCTTTAGGAACTTTAGTAGCATCGTCATTAAAAGGTAACAGGAAATTAATAATACCCGAAAATGGGTTGATATCTTTAAATGTTCCATTATCACCATTGCGTTTAGGAGCGCTTAGCACTAGAACAACGCACCCTTACTACGTGCGGAGATTCCAACAATTAATCGATTCATTAGGTTTGAATATTGCGTTAGAGAATCCCTATCGATTCATGACTAAAGGTGAAATGTTATTATCATGCTCAAACCAAGATAATTTAAAAGATTTTATTTCAGATACTATGTCCTGTGCTCATCCGGCTGCTGGTAGATTTAGAAAAGGGGTAGGGATTGGGCATTGTGGGCTATGTGTTCCCTGCATTATCCGGAGAGCTGCATATCATAAAGCAAAGCAGTCAATCACTGACATGACTGATTATAAAAGAGAAGTATCAGGCAAGGAGAATAAAAAATATATTCAGCCGTTTATGCGTTCTATAAAAAGATTGCAAGATAGCCCTGGTATAGAAAAATTATTAGTATTAAAAACAGGGCCTTTGTTCGAGTATGACTCAGACTTAGATAAATATGCAGATGTTTATAGACGAGGGATGATAGAGATCGCTGAGTTATTTAAAAGTTTAAAGATTGGATAAAAGGAGTAGGGGATTCATTTTGTCAGAGTATGTCGACGCACACTGTCATTTAGATTTATTTGGCGAACATAAAACTTTATTAGATGAATGCGAGCGAAATAAAATAAATGTTTTAACTATGACTAACGCTCCCTGTGTGTGGGCAAAAAATCAAGAGTTGGCCAGATCCTATGAGTATATTCGTGTTGCACTTGGCTTCCATCCGCAGATAGCTGAGGAGAGAAAAGCCGAAATAGCCATGTTTGAACAATATATAGCGCAAACAAGATTTGTCGGTGAGGTTGGGCTAGATGGTTCAAGAGAATTTGTTAAATCTTTAAATGTACAAGAGAAGATATTTACGTCTATTCTTCGTTTGTGTGCTAAATATGACAATAAAATACTATCCGTACATAGCCGTAATACGGTTCCAAGGGTTTTAATGCTATTAAAAGAATGCTATCCTATCAATAGCGGCAAAGTGATTTTACACTGGTACTCTGGTTCTATTGAAAATGCGATATCTGCTGTTGATTATGGATGTTATTTTTCTGTTAATGAAAGAATGTTGCAAACACGAAATGGCGAATTGATAGTCAAGAATATTCCCAGAGAAAAGATTTTGACTGAGACGGATGGGCCTTTTTTAAAAGTGGCAGACAGATCTGTAACTCCTATGCAAATTAATCGATGTGTAAGTATCTTAAGCAAAATATGGGATACGGATACGCTGACCGCTAAACAGACTGTTTTCAAGAATTTCAACGAGCTGATGAAATAGCTAATTTATAAGCTTGATCCGGAGCCCAATGATAAAACCCTGTATTTTTCTCACGCGCTCTGATAAAATAACGGATTGAACGGCGTCGGCTGGCTGATCATTAAGTTCCTAAAGTCCGAAAGCCATCGACCCCAGTAATTAAACTCTCTCAATCCAAAGAGAGAGGCAAAATGCCATGATTGGTAATCCCGATCGTGGCATTTTTTATGTCTCGAGGTGTCAAAGAGTTAGAGCATTAAGTTACAGCCAGTTATCCAAAACCTCGCCATCCTGGTTTTATCGTCGGATAGAGTCGTTAAAACAGCCGATATAATCTCCAAAATAGCCCAAAATATCTCTTAGTTTATGCTCACTAGTTTATGGCTTTTAGCGATTTTGCCGAATTACGCGAGCTGACATAAGTACGATGAATATCCGCTTTATCTGCAAAATCTTCCTGAGATAAATCAAGCCTGTGACGCCGTCTCCTGACGGCTATCCCAAACTCTTCCCTGAACTTATTGACCTTGACTTTTTCAATCATTGAGCCATAATACACCTTACAGACTAAAACTCTACAGACGATAGTCTACAAAAATAAAATAGGTAATTATGCGTAAAATAAAGGGTTTAAATGCCTTTTCAATAGGTAAGAGATTGACCATAGCTATTGATATCGATGGAACTGTAGCCGACTGTTCAAAAGTAGATTTCAGGCAGGTAAACAGAAGGCCAGACGAATTTCTAAGGGCAGAGCCCATAAAAGGATCTCTGGAAGCGGTAAAGAGACTATACAAAGATGGGCATACTATTATATTTCATACTTCGCGTAATTTCGGCAGTAAACGCGCAACAAAGAAGTGGCTAATAAAACACGGATTTCCGTTCCACCATCTTATTATGGATAAGTTTGTAGCGCATGTCTATATAGATGACCGGGCAATAAATGGCTGTAATTGGCATAGCGTCATGAAGGCGATAAGGAAGTCAGATTTACCAGGAAGAATTGCCCGTAGAAAAGGCGTGATATGAGTTTAGATAAAAGCAGGGGTTTATCTGAAGATTTCTTGAACGAATTAGAGAAAGGGTTGCTTTCTCCTATACTTGATCTTGTAAAAATAGACGCTACCCTATGCCTGGAGATCAGGGAAAACTATATAAATATTTATTACCGCGGCGGTAACATACTACGAATCGAAAAGACTAATGGATGCTATGCTGCCAGCTTTGACAGAAAGTATCTTATTGAAGAAACGACGCGTGTGCCTGCAAATCTTCCTGCAAAACTAACATCTCCGCAAGATATTAACTCCTGGCTTTTGGCCATTCCATTCTTGAAGAATGAAATGGATTTATGGTTTGGCAGAAATCCGAAAAATGAGCGTGAGTTTCAACAGCTTATCGTGCGCGAAAATAACCTGGGAAGGTGCGCAAAGGGTACGGATTACTTCATCTGTGATATAGAGTACGCCAATTCTAACGGTAGATTCGATCTTATCGCCGTGCGGTGGCCTTCTTCTGGAGCCGAAAGAAAAAATAATAAGAATATTGGTATTGCATTCATTGAGATGAAATATTGCGATGGCGCGTTAACCGGCAAAGCGGGCCTTAAAGAGCATCTTAAAGATATGAATGATTTTCTTTCTAACCAAAACAGGTTGGGTAGCTTGAAAATAGAGATGAAAAATGTTTTTAATCAGATGCGTAGGCTCAAGTTAATCAATAATCAGAAAGACATAGCTCAGTTTAATGAGGACAAGCCTGAATACATATTTATTCTGGCAAACCATGATCCTGCATCATCGGTTCTTAAAAGAGAGCTGGAGGGCTTGCCAGCTGATTATCCAAATTTGGAGCTAAAATTTGCCATAAGTAACTTTATGGGATATGGCCTTTATAGGCAAAATATCTACGATTTAAACAGTTTCCAAAGGCGGTTCAAGGAGCAGATATAAAATGGAACTTATCGTTCACCGCGGCACTCAGGAAATCGGCGGTAGTTGCGTAGAGTTAAAGACAGATAAAACAAAGGTATTAATAGATTTTGGCATGCCCTTGGTTAAACCGGATAAAGAACCTTTTGACGCAAAGACACTCGCCAATAAGTCGATAGAAGAGCTTAAAGATTTAAAAATGCTGCCAGATATAAAAGGGCTATATAAAAATGAAGATAAAGAAATCGATGCGATCCTGATTTCCCATTCCCATCCGGATCATTATGGACTCTTAAATTATGTCCATCCGGAGATTCCTGTTTATATGAGCCAGGGAGCCAAGGAATTAATTGAGATATCCAGCATATTCACCCCTAACAAGCTGGATAAAGTAAATTCAAAAATAATCGATAGCATAAAGTCATTCAATATAGACGATATCAAGATTACGCCATATACAGTTGACCATTCGGCGTTTGACGCACTTGCTTTCTTGCTGGAGGCAGATGGCAAACGGTTATTTTATTCTGGAGACTTCAGAGGGCATGGCCGAAAAAGCAAGCTGTTCAGTAAAATCATCAGTAAGCCTCCGAAAAATATAGATTGCCTTTTGATGGAAGGATCTACTCTTGGGAGAGAAGAGCAGTTGTATAAAGATGAGATTGCTGTGCAGAGCAGGATCGAAGAGATTTTGAAAGCAGCAGATAACATTACTTTCCTTTTTACTTCATCGCAAAATATAGACAGACTGGTTTCGGCGTATAAAGCATGCCTTAAGACAGATAGGCTTTTTGTGATAGATATCTACACGGCGTACGTTTTAGACAGGTTAAGTAGCGTTTCAAAACATATACCGCAATTTGATTGGCGTAATGTCCGCGTTAAATTCTATAAAAATCAGGCTGATATTTTAGCGGGTAAGGTATCAGAGAAACTTCTTTATCATTACAACTCAAAAAAGATTGAAATGGACGAAATAAACAAGCAGAGAAATAAGATTCTCATGCTCGCCCGTTTTAATTCGATATTTCCCCGGATAATAAAGAGTATCAACAATCCAGCAGGCGCTAAGGTTATGTTTTCTATGTGGGAAGGGTATCTTACCGATGAATTTAAAGAGTATTGTGCCAAGACCGGATTGGTAATAGAGCAGGTGCATTCAAGCGGCCACGCGAAACCGGAAGACCTGAAAAGCTTTGCCCGCGCGCTTAATCCTAAAGTGCTTATTCCGATACATACTTTCTATGCGGATAAGTATAAGGAGTTATTTGATAGGGTAAAGATTTTGAAAGATAACGAGCCATTCGTAGTTTAAGATGATCAGGCGATTTGATTTCCCAAGTGATAACTTTAAGAATAGGATAAGGCCAGTTAAGAATGCCGCAGGGCAGCGAAAGAACAAAAAGCTATTGGAGGATTACGCCAGGAAGTTAAATCTGGAGGTAAAAAATTTTACCTCTAATGATAACTTGGAGCTTTATTTTGACATAGCCAGGGACGGCAGCGATATTTGTTATGTCTACAAGGGCTGGGATGATCCCGGCCTCAGGGTAGGAGAGCTTATAGAATTAGATAAATCCGCATCGGATTTTAAAGAGCACTTCTATGAAATATTTAGAATTTGCTCCGGCAGGCTTATAACTATAGGCCTGCAAAAACAGAAGAAAGAATCGCTTTCATTGGCGCTGGAAATAGGCATATATAAAAGTGGTTTTAACGCCAAAGTTTTTAAGGAAGCCATAAAAGATCTAACCGATACCCTCGCAAAAATCGCGCCATTTCTTTAAATGTCCGCCAAACTATCATGGACATAAAATAACGTTTTACCCCTCAAAGAGTTACGCGATTTCTAGACAGAAATTAGTGGACAAATAAGACAAAATCCGAGCACAAAGCGTATTATTGCGCGGCAGTAATGCCAAAATACAGGCCTCTCAAAAGCGAAAAATCTTGCCATTTTGGGCCTTTTAACCTATACTAAATTAGCCACTAGTTAGAGGATTTACCTATGGCAATTTTATAGGGACCCATTTTCCCCGCCTCTGGCGGAAAAAATAGAGCAACTCCGACGTTTGTATGAAATACAAAGTCGGAGTCCCGATCTTCAAGAAACATTGAAGCGTCGGGATGGACAATCAAAATCTGCTAATTGAGAAAAATTGAGATTGTGGTCTAATTTCTAATGCTCCAATGCTCGATTTCTTCGTTCTTGCCTTTTAACTCTCTTCAATTGCGATTAGCCTCGCCAACGCACCAATGCGGACGGTCTAATTTCCAATGCTCCGATCGTCATTGCGAGGCCGCCGCAGACGGCCGAAGCAATCTTTACCTTTTTTCTT
>DJVN01000245.1 GCA_002441205.1 Syntrophaceae bacterium UBA6255
GAGCCGCCGCTGGAGCCGCCGGGAATTCTTTCCAGATCCCAGGGATTACGGGTGGGGCCGAAATATGACGTTTCCGTGGAGGAGCCCATGGCAAATTCATCCATGTTGGCTTTGCCTACAAATATTGCTCCGGCGTCTTTTAGTTTTTCAACAACAGTCGCGTTATACGGCGGAACAAAATTGTGCAGAATATGCGAACCGCATGTCGTGGTGATGCCTTTAGTGCAGACAATATCTTTGAGCGCGATGGGAATTCCGGTTAATGGTTTGATGTCGCCTTTTTTAATTTCTTCATCGGCCTTGGCCGCAGTGGCAAGGGCTTCGTCTTTCATCAGGCGGATATAGGAATGCACTTTCCCTTCCACAGCATTGATTCGCTCAAATACCGATTGCGTTACCTGTGTCGCCGTAGCTTCGCCTTTTTTAATTTTTTCCTGCAACTCATGAATGGTTAATTGATATAACTGTTCCATATTTCCCTTTTAGTATTTGATTAATATTTTATGACATGAGAAGAATTTTAGATGTTTTTAATCTATAACTTTCGGTACACGGAAAAAATCACCACGCGCGTCCGGAGCATTAGCCAGTGTTTGTTGTGTTCCAACGGAATCCATCACTTTATCTTCGCGAAACGCGTTGGTCACGGAAATCGCGTGGCTCATCGGCTCAACGCCCTTGGTGTCCAGTTCGTTTAGTTTGTCAATGTAAAGCAGAATATCATTCAACTGGGCGGTAAATTTCCTCCGCTCTTTTTCAGATATTTCCAGACGGGCTAAGTTGGCCACATATTCAACTTCCCGCGAACTTATTTTCAAAACTTATGCTCCTTGATTTACCCCGATAAACGGGATAAGTGCGTTAATGAATTTGTTTTTATTGCATAAAACAAATTCAAACTTACTAAAATACTTTCCAGTAGGGACTTATTCTGGAAATGACTTTATTGATTATTTGATTCGTTCCTTCATCAGCTTCTTTTTCCAGTAAAGAGAGTCGCTCTTCCGAAAAATGTGTCTCATTAAGCATCTCTTCAAGAACGGCCTTTACAGATCTGGTTAATCCGACAATATGATAACCGCCTTCGAGCACGGCCACGAAATGACCCTGACAACAGGTATCGGCAATATTGAGTAATACACGTGTCATGGCGGCAAATCCCTCGGGTGTAACTTGCATGCCGCCCAGTGGATCCTGATAATAAGTGTCAAAACCTGCGGACAACAAAATAAGCTCGGGTTTGAACTCCAGCGCTGCCGGTTGCAGGATTTGGCGGAATATTTTAACGAAAGAGGCATCTCCCGCGCCGGTGCTTAACGGGACATTGATTGTATAATATTCACCATGTCCCCGTCCTGTTTCCTGCAAACTGCCTGTTCCCGGGTAATACGGATATTGATGCGTGGAAAAATACAAAACGCGCTGGTCACCGTAGAAACTGTGTTGCGTGCCGTTGCCATGATGCAAATCCCAATCAACGACCAGGACTCTTCTTAATTTGTATTTTTCAATGGCATGCATTGCGCCGATGGCGATGTTATTAAAAATACAAAAACCGGCGGCGGTATCTCTTTCTGCGTGGTGTCCGGGCGGGCGGACGAAAGCAAAAGCGTTGTCCACTTTCCCTTCCATCACACTGTCTATGGCGTTGCAAACACCACCGACAGCCAGCTTTGCCGTTTCATAACTTTCCGGAGACGTGGAGGTGTCCGGGTCAAGATAAACGCTACGTTTCCCTGCCGTGCTGGCAACGTATTCAATATAGGAAGGCGCATGGATGGTTTCGATTTCTTGATGGGTTGCTTCGCGAACTTCGATAGGCGTGAATTTCCAGGACATTAGCGGATTTTCCAGCATTTCATAAATGGCTGCCAGCCTTTCCGGACTTTCGGGATGGGCAAATCCTGCTGAATGCTGTAAGTATCTTCTATCTTTGACAATACCTGTTTTTCTAGACAAGAGAACCTTCTTTATAAGAACAATAAATTTGAATTGTGAATTTGTGTATCATAAATAGTTTCAAAGAGCAAAACATTTCCCTGTTTTTGCTGATGAAAAAGCGACCAGAGAATGTTTTTTGAACAAGTTCAATGAAATTACGAAGGACGGGGAGTACAAAAAACATTGACAAAAATAGCAATAAATATATAGGTATGCCTGAATTATGGCAATTGAGGATTAGTCATCTATGTTTGGCATAGGAATGCAAGAACTTATAATTATTGCGGTAATCGCTTTGTTGATTGTCGGTCCGAGAAAACTGCCTGATTTGGCTAAAACGTTGGGCAAAGGTTTCAGCGAATTCAAAAAGGCGACCGAAGGAATAACCGATGATATCAAAGAAACAATCAAGGAAGATAAAAAACAAGATGATGACGAATGGAAAAATTCTCTTTTAATGAAAAAACCGGATACTGAGGAAAACAAGCCGGAATCATCCAACAACACCTCCACCCATTCATAAAACTAAGCGTAAAATTTTCTGACTTGTCAAACCAATATAGAAAAAAGTGTGCTATGGAAGATAACGAAAATAAAGAAAATCAGGAAAACAGTGAAGATCAGAAAATGTCCCTTACCGAACATCTGATAGAATTCCGTAAAAGGCTTACCCGTTCCTTGATAGCGTTGGGCATCGGTTTTGGAGTTTGTTATTACTATAAGGATTTTGTTTTCGATATTATAACCAGGCCGCTAACTCAGGTTTTACCCAAGAGCAGCCATCTTATCTATCTTGGTTTGACGGAAGCTTTTTTTACTTACATGAAAATAGCTTTTTTTGCCTCATTGATTATTACCAGTCCGTATATTCTTTATCAAATATGGAAATTCATTTCTCCGGGGCTTTTGCCTCAGGAGAAAAAATATGTAGTGCCTTTTGTGATTTCATCATCATCACTTTTTATTGGCGGAATCTTGTTCGGATATTTTATCGTTCTGCCTACCGCTTTTGAGTTCTTTGTCAGTTTTAATAACGATTATTTAAAAGCAATGCTGTCTTTTAAGGATTATCTGTCTCTTTTTGTGACTTTTTTACTGGGCTTCGGCTTGTCTTTTGAATTGCCGATTTTTATTTTTTTTCTGACCAAACTAAAAATAGTCAACGCGAAAATGCTTTCCCGACAAAGAAGATACGCTGTTTTGATTATTTTTATCATTGCCGCCGTCCTGACTCCTTCACCAGACGCTCTCAGTCAGATATTAATGGCAATTCCCTTGATGTTGCTATATGAAATAAGTATATTTGTTTCCAAATTTGCCGAAAAGAAAGCAGTGGAATCAGAAATTAATGAATAGAAATGGTAAATAATTATGCCGTTACGTGTCAGGAAAAACAAGAATTATCATGAAGGAGAAATAAAAAAACTCTCTTCTCTTTTTTATATTTTTTTTAGCGTAATGGTCTGTGTCCTGTTTATGACAGTTGCCGGAGCGCTGGGTTATTATGTTTTTACCATGGATTTACCCGGTATTGACGCTTTGAAAGATTATCGTCCCAGTATTTCCTCCCGTGTTTATGATGATAACAATGAATTAATCGATGAATTTTTTCTGGAAGACAGAAAGCTTGTCAAGATGGCCGAAGTTCCCAAGGTGGTCGTTCAGGCTTTTGTCGCCGCGGAGGATTCCCGTTTTTTTGAACATAAAGGTTTTGATCTGTGGAGTATATTTCGCGCGGTTTTTAAAAATATCGAGGCAGGGCATATTATTCAGGGTGGCAGCACCATCACACAGCAGGTTGCCAAGATGATGTATCTTTCTCCGGAAAAAAAGTTTACCCGTAAATTCAAAGAAGCTATTCTTGCTTATAAAATTGACAAGTATCTGACCAAGCAGGAAATTCTCAATTTGTATTTAAACCAGATTTACCTGGGGCACGGAACCTATGGAATAGAATCGGCATCCCTTGGCTATTTTGGAAAAAGCGCCAAAGATTTGAAATTGCATGAGGCGGCTCTTCTGGCCGGCATGCCTAAGGCTCCCACTAACTACTCTCCTTTTATTCATTATGACAGGGCCAAGCAAAGACAACTTTATGTTCTTACAAGGATGACGGAGGATAAATACATTTCCAGGGAAGAAATGGAAAAAGCATTCACCGCTCCGCTAAATCTGAGACCCATCAGACCCAAGGATAAGATGGCCGCTTATTTTGTGGAGACCGTTCGCCGTTATGTGCAGGAAAAATATGGTGCGGATGTTCTTTATAAAGAAGGCCTTTCCATCTACACCACTTTGGATTTGAACATGCAAAAATTTGCCGGCCAGGCCATGGAACGGGGATTGAAGGAACTGGAAGAAAGAAATAAATATGAAAAAGGTCTTGTTCAGGGAGCGCTTTTTTGCATGGACGTAAAAACAGGCGCTATCCGGGCGATGGTCGGCGGGCGTGATTTCAATAAGAGCGAATTCAATCGTGCGACTCAGTCCCAAAGGCAACCGGGTTCCGCTTTTAAGCCGATTATTTACACGGCGGCTTTTGATAAAGGACTCACGCCGGCAACTGTGTTTGATGATTCTCCCATTGCCGTGGAGGATCCGTCTCAGAAAGACGGTGTCTGGAGACCGAAGAATTATGATGGTAAATTTATGGGGCCGACGACCATGAGAACAGCGCTTGTATTGTCCCGCAATGTTGTCACCGTTAAAATTTTACAGGAAATTGGAATAGATTACGCTACGTCATACGCCATCAACATGGGAATTACCTCGCCCCTTGTAAATACATTATCTCTGGCGTTGGGCGTATCGGGCGTTACCCTGCAAGAACTGGTTCAGGCCTACGACGTCCTGGCCAACCAGGGTCAGAAGGCAACCCCGTTTTTCATTAAAAAGATTGTTGACCGGACCGGTAATGTTTTTGAAGAAACCATTGTTAAATCGGAACAGGTTATCGATCCCCGAATCGCTTTTTTGACAACCTATGTCATGCAGGATGTTGTGAAAAGCGGCACCGGCACCAGGGTCAGAAGCATAGCAAGGCCTGTGGGCGCTAAAACGGGAACGACCAATGATAATCGCGACGCCTGGTTTATCGGGTTTACTCCTTCTTTGATTGCGGGCGTGTGGGTCGGTTTCGACAAGGAAGCTTCCCTGGGAGACCAGGAGGTAGGCGGAAGGACAGCGGCCCCTATCTGGCTTTACTTCATGGAAAAGGCTCTCGAGAAAATGCCCGTGGAATCATTCCCCGTGCCGGATGGCATTGTGTTTGAAAGAATTGATCCCAAAACAGGAGAATCTGTATCAGAGCGAGGAATTTCCGAGGCGTTTTTGCTGGGAACTTCACCCAACAGCAGCTTCGCTGATGAAATAAAAAGTTTTTTTCGATGAACTGACTATTATGCAATGCCACAACAGGAATTGGAGCAATAGTTAATGTATTTTAAAAATATTGTTGACAAACATTTTGTTTTTCGTTATTAAATTTGCAAATTAATTCAATGGAATGAAATGTTATGTTTCTTAAAGACTTGAAAAGCGGCATTAACCTGATACTGAATAAAGTATTAGCACTCGTAGTAGTCGTACGTACGGGGTCTGCCGCTCTGTATCTTTAGGAAATAAAAACAAAAGATACAAGCCGCAGGCCCCAAAGCCCGCGGCTTTGTTGTTTCAGGCATGAAGCCGCTTTTTTCAGAAGAAACTGGCGGCTTTTTTAATGAGACTCAACTTTCAGAAGCGAAGCGCACTGGAAGTTGTAAGTCGAATTATCCCCGGAGCGAATAACCTGAAGGTCACTATAGGCGAAGTGGGATCGGGGGAGTAAACTTTCAGAAGCGAAGCATAAGTTGAAAGACACGCATACGGGGAGCTTGCCGGTCAAATTAATAAAATGATGGGAGTAGAATAGGATATGAAGCTAAAGGGGACAGAAATATTATTAAAGGCGCTCGAAGAAGAAAAGGTTGAAATTATCTTCGGGTATCCCGGAGGAGCTGTTCTGGATATTTATGATCAGCTTTATAAAAGCAATATGAATCATATTTTAGTTCGGCATGAACAGGGCGCGGTACACGCCGCCGACGGCTATGCCCGTTCAACCGGAAAAGTAGGCGTTTGTCTGGTAACGTCCGGTCCCGGCGCGACCAATACAGTTACCGGCATCGCCACGGCGAATATGGATTCCATACCTCTTGTTGTTTTCACGGGTCAGGTGCCCACAGGGCTGATTGGCAATGACGCTTTTCAGGAGTGCGATATCACAGGCATAACCCGTCCCTGTACCAAACATAATTTTCTGGTGCGCAATATTGAAGACCTCGCTGCGACCATCAAAGAGGCTTTTCATATCGCCCGTTCGGGAAGACCCGGTCCGGTTCTTGTTGATTTGCCCAAGAATGTAATGGCGGCTTCAACGGAGTATAATCCTGCCGGTATAAAAATCAGAAATTACGAACCGTCATACAAACCGGCTTTCAAGAAAATGGGCATTTTACTCGATATGCTGAATTCAGCCAAAAAACCGCTAATCATGACCGGCGGTGGAGTTATTCTGGGCAAGGCCTCTGACCTTTTGACCACAATGGCCAGAAAATATCAGATTCCGGTTACCGGCACTCTGATGGGGCTTGGTTCTTTTCCGGGAACGGATCCGCTCTGGCTGGGAATGCTGGGAATGCACGGTACCTACTACGCGAATATGGCAGTCAGCCACTGTGATCTGCTCATTGCTGTGGGAGTACGATTTGACGACCGGGTTACCGGAACGATTGAGACATTTGCCGCCAAAGCCAAAATCGTCCATATCGATATTGACCCGTCGTCCATTAATAAAAATGTTGCCGTTGATCTGCCGATCATCGGCGATACACAGGCGGTGCTGAAAGATTTGATTAAATATTTTGAAGAACACAATTACACTTTTGAGGCTTCACAGCGGAAAGAGTGGTTGGATCAGATTGCCGAATGGATGGAAAAAGTGCCCCTGACGTATTGCCAGAACGGCAAGGTCATCAAGCCGCAGTTCGTCATCGAAACATTGCATAAATTAACCAAAGGTGACGCGATTATCACGACGGAAGTCGGCCAGAATCAGATGTGGACGGCGCAGTTCTTTCCTTTTGATAAACCGAATACGTTTGTCTCTTCCGGCGGACTGGGAACGATGGGTTTCGGTTTCCCCGCGGCCATCGGCGTCAAATGCGCTTTTCCGGATAAGCACGTTGTGGATATCGCCGGTGACGGAAGTATCCAGATGAATATTCAGGAACTGGCCACCGTCGCGCAATACAAAATCAATGTGAAAATAGTTCTTTTGAATAACGGCTATCTGGGAATGGTGCGCCAGTGGCAGGAATTGTTCTATGAAAAACGTTATTCGCATACGGATATGACTTATGCCCCCGATTTTGTGAAACTGGCTGAGGCATATGGCGTTGTCGGCCTGCGCGCTACCAAACCGGAAGAAGTGGAATCTGTTTTGAAGCAGGGACTTGAGCTGGATAATCCGGTTCTGATGGATTTCCGCGTGTCGCGTGAAGAATGCGTTTATCCGATGGTGCATCCGGGCGATTCGATCAGCAATATGTCGCTGGGCAGCAGGGAGATGATTAACTAATGAGGTTTTAAAGTAAAAAATAATAGTGAGGGAACAGATGGAAAAGAAGGAACATATTATTTCAGTACTTGTTCATAACAAGCCTGACGTGCTGGCGAGGATTGCTGGCGTTTTGGGCGGCAAGGGTTATAATATTGAAAGCCTTTGCGTGAATTCGACCATGCAGTATGAAGTGTCGAAAATCGTTATGACGACTATCGGCAGCAAGGAGACTGTTACGCGTATTGAAAATCAACTCAGGCGGCTTGTGGATGTTATTCAAGTTGATGATTTGACCAATGTGGAATCCATTCACCGCGAATTGATTCTGGTTCGTCTGAATTTGACAGCAGACAAGAAAGAACAAATAAATAAAGCAATTGACACGAATAAATGGAAAGTAATAGCTAATGCGGATGCTTATGTGATTTTGGAAATTATCGGTGATCAAGCACAGATTGATTTTGCTATGGCTAAACTTACTCCGCTGGGCATTGCTGATATAACAAGAACAGGCATTATCGCGTTAAATTTAGAACAATAAATTATGTAATTTTCTCAATAGGAGGTTATCATGGCAAAAATTAATTTTGGAGGCGTCATTGAAGACGTCATCACAGCGAAAGAATTTCCGCTGAAAAAAGCGCAGAAGGTTTTAAAAAATGAAGTCGTAGCGGTGCTCGGCTACGGCGTACAGGGACCGGCGCAGGCTTTTAATATGAGAGATAACGGCATTAATGTCATTATCGGTCAGGCAAAAGAAGACACACGTTATTGGAAGAAGGCCATTGCCGACGGCTGGAAACCCGGCAAAACACTTTTCCCGATTGAAGAGGCGGTCAAACGCGGCACGATTATCCAGTATCTCGTTTCCGATGCCGCGCAGAAAATGCTCTGGCCCAAAGTAAAAGCCAATCTGAAAAAAGGCGACGCGCTTTATTTCTCGCATGGCTTTTCCATTGTTTACAAGAAACAGACCGGTGTTATTCCGCCCAAGTTCGTTGATGTCATCATGGTCGCGCCTAAAGGCTCCGGAACAAGTGTCCGCCGGAATTTCCTGGACGGCAGCGGTATCAACTCCAGCTTTGCCGTGCATCAGGATTACACCGGCCGCGCGATGGAAAGAACGCTGGCGCTGGGCATTGCCATTGGTTCAGGATTTTTATTCCCGACAACTTTCCAGATGGAAGTTTACAGTGATTTAACCGGTGAACGCGGCGTGCTCATGGGCTGCCTGGCGGGAGTCATGGAAGCGCAGTACAATGAGCTTCGCAAGCATGGCCATACACCCAGTGAAGCCTTCAACGAAACAGTGGAAGAGCTTACGCAGAGTTTGATTCGCCTGGTTGCGGAAAACGGTATGGATTGGATGTACGCCAATTGTTCCGCCACGGCTCAGCGCGGGGCACTGGATTGGCGCCATAAATTCCGCAAGGCAGTGGCGCCGGTGTTCGCCGATCTTTATAAATCAGTCGCTACCGGCAAAGAAACGGAAATTGTGTTGAGAGTCAACAGCGCTCCGGATTACAAAGTCAAACTGGAAAAAGAACTCAAGGCCATACACGATTCGGAAATGTGGAAAGCGGGAGCCGCCGTGCGCCAGTTGCGGCCGGAAAACCGCAAGAAGAAATAGCGGGCTCGTAGAAAGTCCGTTTTATACCCTCTTTCTTCAGGGCCACGGTGCCCTTTAGGGTAGAGAGGGATAGTGTGAGGGTGAAAAAAACTAATACAATTGTCATACCGGCGCAGGCCGGTATCCAGTGTTGTCAAATCTTTCCTGGATTCCGGGTCAAGTCCGGAATGACATAAAAAATTATTATTCAACAAGGGAGAGAAAACGATGAGAAGCGATCTCATGAAAAAAGGTTTTGAGCGGGCGCCGCATCGCTCGCTGTTCAAGGCGATGGGGTACACGGATGAAGAACTTGCCCGGCCGTTGATCGGCGTGGTCAATTCAGCCAATGAAATCATTCCCGGACACATCCATCTGGATTTAATCACGCAGGATGTGAAGGCGGGAATCCGCATGGCCGGTGGGACTCCGGTGGAATTCCCGGTCATCGGGGTGTGCGACGGTATTGCGATGGGTCATGAAGGCATGAAATATTCGCTGGCCAGCCGCGAGTTGATTGCCGATTCCATCGAAATCATGGCCATGGCTCATCCTTTTGACGCCCTTGTTTTCGTGACCAATTGCGACAAGATTATTCCCGGCATGCTCATGGCCGCGCTGCGCCTCAATATCCCCTCCATCTTTATCAGCGGCGGGCCGATGCTGGCGGGAAAAATTCAGGATAAACCTGTCGACCTGATCAGCGTTTTTGAAGGTGTCGGTGCAGTCAAAGTCAAAAAGATGACTGCCGCCGACCTGAAGAAACTGGAAGACTGCGCCTGCCCGGGTTGCGGTTCCTGCTCCGGAATGTACACCGCAAATTCCATGAACTGTGTTACCGAAGCCCTGGGTCTCGGTTTGCCCGGTCACGGAACGATTCCCGCCATTTTAGCTTCCCGTCACCGGCTGGCCAAACAGGCTGGAATGAAAATCATGGATTTACTCAAACGCAACGTCAGGCCGCGCGACATTGCGACGCTGGCCGCTTTTAAAAACGCCATCGCCGTGGATATGGCGCTGGGCTGTTCCACCAACACCGTTTTACACATTCCCGCTGTTGCGCACGAAGCGGGAATAAAACTTGATTTGGATCTCTTCAACAAAATCAGCGAAAAAACACCCAATCTCTGCAAATTGAGTCCAGCCGGACATCATCATATTGAAGATCTGGACGCGGCGGGGGGCATTCAGGCCGTCATGAAAGTTATCAGTGCGCTGGGTGTCATTGATGAAAAGGCCATAACGGTTTCCGGTAAAACCGTCGGCGGGAACTTGAAAAGCGCCCGTGTTTTGAATACCGATGTCATCAGAACATTGAAAAATGCGTATTCACAGCAGGGCGGCATCTCGATTCTGCGCGGCAATCTCGCGCCGGACGGAGCGGTGGTCAA